>CAZGVZ010000503.1:0-3171 GCA_964529145.1 uncultured Fibrobacteraceae bacterium
AGGCTGATCATCCAGCATTCGCACCCCGGCAGTGGCAAAGGCCTCCTTCAATTTACTCCAGTCCGTTGTCGAGCCTACCTGAACAAAGAGGGTCATATGAAAACCTTTGGTATCGAATGCCTCTTGTCCGGAACCGACTTGATTTTTTGTACCTTGAGTTGGATAATCGTCGAACGTATGCGATATCGCCCCCTGGCAGAAATTTTCCCATGGACCGACCTCATACGGCGTATCCACTGCCGCGAAAGCTGTTGAAAACAGTGCAGCGCCGTATAGCGATAGAACAGTTGCAGTGAACTTATGTGCATCCATTGTCAGTCTCCCCCCTGATTGTTTTAGGTATTGGAAAAAACACTGAATTACCAATATAATGAATATAGTAAAAGATGAATCCGTTTTCCCTTCGATGTTCCGGAGCCATGCTCCTGTATCCATTTCTCCCATAATATAAGAAGAAATGATGGTCAATTCAATGTACACGGCATTTTGCGTTTTCGTGTATTTTTATGATGTCACGGGGGGAGCGCGATGTAGTGGTGAAACCTGATCTGCTGCGCCGCTGTCCGGCAATCCCAGTTCTTCATTACATTTCATGAAAGGAGTGCAACGATGTACCATTTCATCACAATGATGGCCGTTTCCGGAGTTATCACGCTGTCGTTCGTATCCATGGCTTCCGAAGCGGGGGATTCTGCGGACATAACCCTTCCCGCCCCCAGGATGGAAGGTGGAAAGCCGCTGATGCAGGCGCTCAAAGAGAGGCGATCATCCCGGGAGTTCGGAACGAGGGAACTGTCGACGCGCACATTGTCGGATCTGCTCTGGGCGGCTTTCGGTATAAACCGGTCCGATGGAGGCAAGAGAACCGCTCCCTCGGCAAGGAATTGGCAGGAGATCGAAATCTACGCGGTAATGAAAAATGGTGTGTACCTGTACGATGCCCAATCCGGACTCCTGCGAATGATCTCGAAAGGGGATTTCCGAAAGGCTACGGGAGGACAGGATTTCGTGGCTACGGCGCCTCTCAACCTGGTGTATGTGGCTGACCCTGCAAAAATGAAAGGGTCTTCCGGAGAGGATGCGACCCTCTATTCCGCAGCTGACGCAGGTTTCATAAGCCAGAACGTCTATCTTTTCTGCGCTTCCGAAGGGCTGGCGACCGTGGTGAGGGGTATGGTGAACCGTGAATCGTGCGCAAAGGCGCTCAGACTCTCCGGACGCAAAAAGGTCGTTCTTGCCCAAACCGTCGGATATCCGGGGGAATGAATTGCCTGAAGATGTCCCCCGCCGTTTCAGGGCTGGCGGGAATCCGGTCGAAAAGCGTATACGAAAAGTGTACCAAAGATCCCTGCCTGCCTTGATAAGAATTATGGAATTCCTTCCGGATTTGCTCAAGGATCACACGATCTGTCCTCAGGCCGTGGAGTTGGACAGCATCTTCGGGTGCCGGACGCCCGGGTGTCACTTCCGTTCTTCTGGCGTAAGGAGTCCGGTGCCGCGCATTTTTTTAATTGTTTATGTCGCTGTGTGCCTTTTTGCGGCAACACCCGCTCATGCCGGACCACACGGCTTCTGGCGGTGTAGTTTATTACCTGCCTCTGTAAGGATCATCCCTTTCCGGACCCGCCGGCGGGTAGCTTCATCTTTGCAGTTTCATGGTGACATGTTTTCCGGGAGAAAACGGAAAATGTGCCTGAGGCACCATTCGATCCCGGTTCCAGACCTAAATTTATTATATGGAAAAGATCCGCGGCCGGGAGTGATGGTCCGGCAGGCGGGCTTACCCGTCGAGAAGTACCCGGATGATGATATTCAGTCAAGAGGGCGGCAGCCGGAATCCCGTTCCGGAGCAATGCAGGAGCCTGTTTGCTGGTATGGGCCGGGCGGCTGAGGATGCCGCTCCGGCCCTTTTCCCCCGGTGGCCGGAGATTCCGGGATCCTTTTGGATGACGATGGTATACTATCGATAGGCGTGCTTTTCCCCCGATGTATTTTCCACTTTCATCGGCTGCATCCCTCACCGGAGTTACCATGTCCATCCCGACCATATTGCTCATCGCCCTAGCCCTCGCCATGGATGCGTTCGCTGTATCCGTGACGAGCGGCTGTACGATACGGAAATTACGGCTGCATCATTCATTCCGCATCGCCGCCTTTTTCGGAGTTTTTCAGGCGATAATGCCAGTCGCGGGCTGGTGCGCGGGCAGACTGGCGGCGGGTTATATCAGGGCATTCGACCACTGGATCGCCTTCGGGCTGCTCTCGTTCATTGGAGGAAAAATGATCCATGAATCGTTTGTCCTGAAAAAGGAGGAGCAGGACAGGGTAAATCCGCTCGAGGTTTCGGTGCTCTTCGCGCTTGCAGTCGCAACGAGTATCGATGCAGCGGCGGTAGGCGTCAGCCTGAGTCTGCTCGATGTGAACATCATGGAACCCGCGGTCATTATCGGTATGGTGACCTTCGTGATCTCGTTCGCGGGTACGTGGATAGGGCGAAAATGCGGTGATTTTTTCGGCGACAAAATGGAAGTCGCCGGTGGCGTCGTGCTCATCGGAATCGGATGCAAGATCCTGATCGAGCATATTTTTCTCAGGTGAGCATCCGCTACCCCCCCCTGCCTTCCTTGGCGCCGCAGGCGCAGGCCGTGAAGCCCGTTTCCAGTGTCGCCGCTCCTTGTCGTGATGCCCCCGAAGTGCATACCCCGCCACTGATGCGTGCAGCCGGTTCTTCATTATTTGAAGGAAATGCACATAAGAACCGAAGCGGCCTTGCCCGGGGGAGATGAACATGCAATAAAATTTATGGAAAAAGGTTTGCTTTCCAATATATTTTTTTCGAAAGGGAGATATTTATCCTGAGTTCGCTGTTCATGAAGGTCTGCTGCGATAGATTCCATATCGACAGTCCGGGAACCGTTCCCTGCAACGGCCCAAGCCGGTGTGTCATTTCCTCATGAAAGGATATCAGTATGGAGTGGACCAGAAAGGATATCATCAGGTATTACAGGGAAAATGAATTCGCTTATTCCCTCTGGGGAAAGAACATGCATTACGGTTACTGGGAGCCGGATGTCAGAACCCAGCGACAGGCCTCGCTCCGCTTCAATCGGGTAATGGCGGAAAAAGCGCGGATCACGAAGGACGATCATGTGCTGGATGCGGGGTGCGGCG
>CAZGVZ010000503.1:3181-3727 GCA_964529145.1 uncultured Fibrobacteraceae bacterium
TAGGGGGAAGCTCCATATACCTTGCAAAAACCATCGGGTGTCGTGTCACGGGTGTGACGGTCTGCCCGCGGCAGGTGGAAACGGCATGTCGGAACGCCGAAAGGGAAGGCGTGGCCCATCTGACCGAATTCCATGAAATGGATTACCAGAAGACCTCGTTCGAGGACGGCACTTTCGACGTAGTCTGGGGGCTGGAAAGCATCTGTTATGCGGACAGCAAAGAGGAATTCGTCAAGGAGTCCTGCCGTGTGTTGACGAAGGGAGGACGGCTCGTGGTAGCCGACGGCTTCGCGAGCAGGGAGGAGTACTCCGGAAAAGACAAATGGCTGATGCAGCGATGGATGGACGGATGGATCGTCAATTACCTCAACACCCCGTCCCAGTTCACGGCTTTCGCGCAGGAGGCCGGGTTTTCGAAGAGCGACTATACCAACGTGACCGACAAGGTGTTCAAGACTTCAGTGTTGATGCTCTACACTTCGCTTTTCTTTCTTCCCTTCCATTTGATCGACAGAGTGATCCGCATCAAATCGTACCCTACCGACG
>CAZGVZ010000504.1:0-560 GCA_964529145.1 uncultured Fibrobacteraceae bacterium
TCCTTTCACGGCCAGTCCGCGCGTTCCGGTACGGTTTTTATCCGGCCCGCAACAGCTGAGCTGCAAAGGGGGAAGCCGCTTTCCCTCCTCCCCCCAGGCTTCGAGAAGAACCTTGACGGGACGAGACGGATGCCGGTCGTTTTTCAAGGGAATGAGCCATTCAAGGGTGTATTGACCAGTGCTTTCATAGGTGTTACGGTCGAATTTGATCACTGCACCGCCCGACGATGAATCGGCCGGCAGGGAGACCGTGTACCTTTTACCATCTTCAGGAAGCGATATCACGAAGGTCCATGGGCCCGGAGATGGAGAGATGTCGGAGCGAACGTACCCGGCCAACCCTCTCGGAGTCTCTGCCGCATCCCACCACCAGGAGGTATCGCTACCCCATGGCCTGGCTGTACGAACACTCCACTCGAGGAGATACCCGTCATCGATCGTGTTTCTGCCGGACCGTATATCCGTCACATACTGCGTATCCTTCCCTGAACCGGCATCCCTCCCGTGCGAGGGAACCGCTCCGGTCACGAGAACGCCGCACGCAACGGCAATCACCCATC
>CAZGVZ010000504.1:570-1943 GCA_964529145.1 uncultured Fibrobacteraceae bacterium
AAGTTGCGCACCTGAACCCGATACTCACTTCAGCGAAGTCGGGCGAGAACCAGAGCCTGTTCGCGATACGCACCTGATCGGAACGGCTGTACCAGCCTCCGCCCCTGATCACCCGGTAAAGACCGGCCCGGGGCCCTTCAGGGTTGACGGAGGTATCCGAACCGTACCCCTTCGAATCGTAGTGGTCGCCTGTCCATTCCCAGGCATTGCCTGTCATGTCATGGACACCCCAGCCGTTCGGAGAACAGGTGCCCACTCTTTCGGGCCCCTTGCTCCGTGCGATAACGCACCGGCCGGGAGGCGGTCCCGGGCCTTCCCACGGAAACCTGGAATCCTTTCCTCCGCGCGCGGCGTATTCCCACTCCGCCTCGCTCGGCAACCTCATTCCCTTCCAGCCGCAATAGCTTCGAGCCTGATGCCAGGTAACGCAGACTACCGGAAATCCGGGGTCACGAGACTCCGCCGGTACCACTACCCGAATAAAACGGTTCCCGTTCCATGCCCGGCAGGTACTGTCGTCGTAATGAGCGGGAGAGCACGCGCCCGTACCAACACAGGCTGCATAATCCGCTTCCGTAACCTCGAACACGGAAATCGAAAAGGAGGAAAGCATCACCTTTCTGACGGGACTTTCGTCCGCATCCCCGAGAGAGTCGCCCATAAGAAACTGCCCGCCCGGCAGAGTCACTGTCTCGCCCGGGCAGACTGAAAAAAACAAGGGAACTATCGTCAAAACGATCTCGAGCAGTTCCGGGACGGACCTCAAGATCGGTCCCTGTATTCGAAAATCGCGAGCACCAGAAGGAACAGGCCGAACGCGGTGGAAACCAGCGCTGTCCCTGAAGGTTTTCCGCGCCTGGGCGCAGGTCCGGCTCCGGTTATCCGCGACGAATCGCTGGAGGCGCCGTCAGCACGAAGTGCCTCCGTGATGCGAACACTTTCTCCACTGCCGACGGATACCGTCTGCGCGACCGTTTCGAAACCATCCCTGAAGAGCGTGACAGTATAGGTGCCCGGCTTCACCAGGGAATCCGCATAGGGGGTCGTCCCCCGCCGCGTATCGTCGATCCGGACTGCGGCCCCGGAGGGTTCCGAAGTGACGATGAGCTTTCCTGGTGAGAGAAGTCTGAAATGGGCCGATGTCTTCGGTTGTTGAGATACCTCTATTGTCGCCTTCTTCTGATAATAGCCTCTCTTTTGCAGGACCACGATGTGCTTACCGGGCATCAACCCGGGTATGACCAGGGGCGTTTCTCCCGAAGCTCTTCCGTTGAGCAGCACCGAGGCGCCCGCAGGTTCGGTCGAAATCTCGAGGGAACAAGGCAGAGCGGGAGAATCCCGGGAAATCGCTCCCTCTCCGGGTGAAGGTGAAC
>CAZGVZ010000504.1:1953-3723 GCA_964529145.1 uncultured Fibrobacteraceae bacterium
GCCGGCGGCTCTCCCCTGTTCAACTGAGAGTGTGCTGCAAATGGCACCGACCGACAGAAAAAAAACCAGAATGCACGATGAATCGAAACATCGCATAAAAGAGACTCCTCTTCCCGGGAAATGCCATCCGATGACCCTTTTTTCTTTGACCGCAACGTATATTCTACGTTCCGGCAACCGGATTGTCCGTTGATAGCGAAAATACCCGTTCGGCAATACGGCCGGTACCCACCTCAAGTCCTTCGCGCGAGAGCGCGGATGAACCGTTCCGGTTTTCTAAGCGAGCAGGTGTGGACGACAAAAATATACTTCCATGCATCCTGGAGGTGATACTCCCTTCAGGAGCCCGGCAGAGGGATAGACACAGAACCGCACGAGGTACTCATCCAATGGATCTGGAAATCGAACGGACCTTGACGATAATAAAACCGGACGCATTGAAAAATGGAGTCTCGGGAAGGATCATAACGCTCATCGAAGAGAATGGATTGCGGATTTCCGCGATGAAGATGGCGCACCTTTCCGATAAAGTCGCGCGCGCCTTCTATTCGGTACATGCCGACAAACCTTTCTTCACGGGACTGATCGAATTCATGACTAGCGGCCCCTCGCTCGTGCTCGTGCTCGAAGGGAAAAACGCGGTCGAGCGGTGGCGAAGCCTAATGGGTCCCACCGATCCCGGCCGGGCTCCCGAAGGTACGGTGCGCAGGCTCTTCGGATCGACGGTGAGATACAACGCCGTCCATGGCTCCGATTCCCCGGCGAGCGCCGTTTTCGAGATCGGGTTTTTCTTTCCGGAAACGGACCTCCTTTCCGCGGCTCATTATTCTTTGGAAAGCATCTGACGTGACCGTCCCGCGATTCGCCCTGTCGACCTGGCTGGTGGCCCTCTTTTTCCTTCCCGGAAACCCGGCGACTCCGCCGACTCCTCCTGCCGATTCGCTCTCCGGAATGAACCCGGACACGCTTCCGGCAAACGAAACCAGGGTGCCGGACGCCTCGGAACGGCCTGAAAAAGCCGAGCGAGGTCAGGACCTCACCGATACGGTGCATTATGAAGGGGATTTCATCGATTACGATGCGGATGCGAAAAGACTGACACTGACAGGAAATGCCCGAATCGATTACCAGAACATCACCCTGTTCGCCGATACGATCCGCTACCTGATCGATCAGGATCTCTTCACCGCCTCGGGAATGCCGCAGCTTGTCGAGAGCGGAGACACCACCGTGGGGGATTCCATGGTGTACAACATAAAAACCCGGCGTGGAAGGGTCAATTATGCCAGTACCCATCTGAGCGACGCGTTCTTCAACGGCAACAAAATCGTCAAGAGCGAAGAGAACGAGCTATATGTCGACGCAGGCGACTACACCACCTGCGCGGAAGTGGATTCGCCGCACTTCTATTTTTACGGAAGGAAAATCAAGATAATTCCCAACGACAAGATCATCGCCCGTCCGGTAGTGCTCAACATAGGCGAAACACCGGTCGCCGCGCTCCCCTACTTCATTTTTCCGATCGAGCGGAAACGGCGAAGCGGTTTCCTGACGCCGGTATGGGGAGGTCATCCGACCGGCGGGGGCTATATCGACAATCTGGGATACTATTTCGCGCCCAACGATTATGTGGATTTCACCCTTACCTCCCGGGTATATGAATTCAGTGAATTCATCGTCAATGCCGAAAGCGCCTACAATCTCAAATACCGCCTGAACGGATCGATCAGAACCCGCTATACTCTCAACACCGATTTTCAGCAGCGGCAG
>CAZGVZ010000505.1:0-3710 GCA_964529145.1 uncultured Fibrobacteraceae bacterium
CTTTCGGATTTCTCCGGTGGGTATCGAAGTCTCATCCACAGGTGTGAACTCGGATGCATCGATACGCAGCAGATGATCGAGGATATCTCCCCTGCCGCTGAGATTGAAATAGGTATGATTTGTAAGGTTTATCACTGTATCTGCGTCCGTTACGGCGTGATATCCGATCTTCAGTTCATCATTCCCGGTGAGCCTGAATGTCACCGAAACCTCCAGTGAACCCGGATACCCCTCTTCACCATCCGGGCTGAGATACGACATGGTCACTTCCGGGATATCCTCCTTAACTCCGGAGGCATGCCACAGTACTTTATCGAATCCCCCGGGTCCCCCGTGCAGATGATTGACTCCATTGTTGACCGCGAGCGAGTAGGTCCTGCCGTTGAGAGCGAATCTGCCCCGCGCGATCCGGTTCCCGTAACGTCCGATGGTCGATCCCAGAAAAGGATTTTCTTTCCGAAGGTATCCTTCGAGCGATTCGAACCCCAGGGCGATGTCGCCCATGCTGCCGTTGCGATCGGGTACCACGATTGAAACCACCGAAGCTCCATAGGTGGTTACCGTTACGGACGTACCCCGACTATTTACAAGAGAGAACAGGTCCGCCTTGCGTCCATCGGGCAACTCGCCGAAATCGGTTCTTGTACAACTGCATTGTTTTTTTTCGATCATGTAAAAACTCCTTGTTTTCCTGATGTCGCAATTTTCGATACCCGAATCCGGGATTGAACCCGGAAGCCGTTCCGGAAAATCCAACCTTAATAGGACGATCAATTTACGATGAGATTCCGGGCTGTACGGCAGAAACGACGCAATGCGCCGGATACCTTACGCTTAAAAAATGTAATGGTACAAAGGCAGCGAGCGGAACGGGTTCGCAGGCGCGAAGGGCATATCGATCCGGTGATACGCCGGACGCGGCTGCGATCCCGTTATGCCGCTGTCCGAGAAACAGATCACGTTAAGGAACCGTCCAACCCGAGAAAAATATTTCATGCCGCCGGCCGCCGCATCGCGTGCCTGTCCAAAAAGCTGTCCACGTTACGATCCTCGGGACACGGCCACCCCCGGGTCATCCCGAGACTTCGGAGATTATCCCTCCCCCGAGCACGATATCTCCATCGTACAGCACCACTGACTGCCCTGGTGTAACCGCCTCCACAGGCGCTTCGAAGGTAACCCTCAGGTCTCCATTGATAAGTTCAGCCCGGCAAGGGACATCTGCCTGCGCGTATCGTACTTTTCCGGTGCAGTTGACGGGGATCTCGTCGACGAAAAGGTTGGCCTCACGCGCTACCAGAGTTCGCGACAGTAGTTCCTCTTTCCTGCCCACGATGACCGCATTTTCGCAGGTATCGAGCGCGACCACGTAGAGAGGAAAACCGGCGGCGATGCCGAGACCCTTTCTCTGCCCGATGGTGTAATTGATAATACCGCTGTGAGTTCCAAGCACATGACCGGCCCTGTCGACAATGGGGCCGGGAGAACCGGAGATGCCGTTGCGTTCAAGAAAATCCCGGTAATTGTCATTGGGAACGAAGCAGATTTCCTGGCTCTCCGTTTTCTCCGCGGACGGAAGCCGCATCCTTCGGGCGATGTCGCGTACCTCCGTTTTCAGGTACGGGGAGAGGGGAAACAGGACATGGTCGAGGGATTCCCGGGGAATGCCGTACAGGAAATAAGTCTGATCCTTGACCGGATCGTGGTGACGCTGCAGAACCGGCCGTCCATTCAGCCGTGCAATTTTCGCGTAGTGCCCCGTTGCGATCCCCTGGCATCCGCGGGACAGGGCATAATCAAGAAGCGCGGAGAATTTGAGATGTCTGTTACAGCGGACGCACGGATTGGGAGTCCGGCCCCGACGATACTGGTCGATGAAATCATCGATGACGAAAGAACGCAGTTGACTTGAAAAATCGAGCGTACAATGGGGGATACCGATTCGCGAGCATACGTTCCGTGCATCCCTGGCCGCCTGGGATCCGGGACAGGCAGCTTTATCCGGTGCGTCATCGGTCACTAGACACATCGTCGCACCCACCAGCTCATATCCCTCGTCCTTGAGGACGCCTGCCGCGACCGACGAATCGACTCCGCCGCTCATCGCGACCAGAAATTTCCTGTTTTCATTGCTCATTGGGTTTCAAGTATAACTGCTACGCTGTGGAGAACGCAAATGATACACACTGTACCAGATTCACTTTCAGCGGGGAAAAAATCTCCTTCGGCCCTTTTTCCAGCTTCCCGGTGGTGGTGGAGAAAACTCCGGATAGCGTTGTACGAGTTCGCGTAATTCGTGCCGCGCTCCTGTGATATCCCTGTCATTCGGCTGAGCGAACTCCAGATACCGGTTGAACCAGATTATTGCGGAGTCCGGTTTTTCAAGGTGAAAACGGTAGAGCAGAGCCATGTTTTTGGCTACCTGAGGATTCCGGGGAGCCAGCCTGAATGCATCATACAGGCACTCAACCGCTTCGGCCTGCCTGTCCATCATTGAAAAGAGGGAGCCGAGCGCGATTCCTGCTTCGATATGTTCGGGTGAAAGACGCAGGGTCTCCCTGAAAGCATCCTCAGCTTCGCGAAACCAGCCCTTCTCCTTGAAAACAACTCCTAAATAGTAATTCGCCGTGGCGGATTCAGGATCCAGCTCAAGCGAATTCCGAAAGCACAGGAGTGCGGAGTCGATATCGGGCTCCTGCAACCAGTCCAGTGAATCCGTACCGTAACGTCGCCAGCCGTCGAGGCACTGTTTCCGCAGGCTCCTTGCCAGAAAGATCCTCCCCCGCAGCAACGCTTTCTCCGATGTCTCTCCTCCGATATCTTCCGCGAACGCGAATGCCTCATCGAATTTTCCCCTCAACAGGAATCTTTCGGCGTTGGTGAAGGTCGGTGAAAACCGGAGACGGACATGCCGCAGGCCCAAAAATAGTGCGCACAGGCTCGTCGCGAGCAAAAAACCGCTGAGAACTATTATCAGTGGCGAAAGCCCCCGCCTGCCACACGTCATTTCCCGAGGAGTCACCCTCTCCCCCATCGTCATCTCAGGCCGCGTACTACCATATCGTAATCCGCGACACGTCATGTAGCCTGATAAAGATACGGTCCCGGTCATTTTTACCGATCACCGCATCCTGAACCGAGATGAACGTTTTCGTCAAATCCGTCGCATCCTTGTCAAAAGATTGAAGGCTCGTGCCATCCTTCAACGTGATATCCGCGCCGAAAAAGAGTCCGTTCTCGATGGAAACCGTTGTAAGCGGATCTATGGTGATCGTGTTTATCAGCCTGAGAGGAATCATTCTCGTTGCGCCGCCATGATGAACCTTCACCCGCGATCCGTTCTCCAGCCTCAACCGGGCGACTTTCGTCTCGAAGCCTCCACGGTCCGTAACGCTTCCGGTGACCGCGCAGCCGTGAAAGAGAAGCGCCGTAAGACATACCGCCGCCCGAAGTGCCCTGTCCATTCAGGAAACCGTAATCCTGCGCGCATTGAGGAATTCCTTCATCGAACCGTAGGTGGTTATGAGCCTGCTCAGGCCGACCATCTCCAGCACCCGCCGTACCTGATTATCGTCCGCAATCATGAAGATACTCCCGTTGTTCTCCTGCACGTCACAAAGACAGTGGATGAAGACGCTGATTCCCGCGCTGTCAAGATACGTGGTGCGTGCAAGGTTGAAAACGAAATGGTGCTGTCCGTCTCTGACGAG
>CAZGVZ010000506.1:0-1430 GCA_964529145.1 uncultured Fibrobacteraceae bacterium
AATCACGGCCACGGATCCGACATCCGGAGCGGTGACCAACACTTCCGAGAGGCATTCGTTCCCGGGGTTGTCAAACCTTCCTACGGAACATGAAAACACAGTCATGACCGGATATCTTCCCCTGTTGTACATCCCTGCGATCATTTCTTTTGTAAGTATGTATTCGTCGGTCCAGGTGATATCCGATCCGTGTCCGAAAAAGTTTATATATCCCGTCCCGTTGTTGATCGCATTTATAAGAGCGCGGGACGCCGAAGGTTTCTGGTGAGACCGGTCCCACTCATATTCATACAGGTATACCTTTCTCGTGTCGATGGACGGCTGAAGCGAATCCACCACATCTTCAGTCAGGTCGGACGAAAGATGGTGGGGAGTCGAGATCGCGACATTGTCATCCTTCTCACCCTGCATGTCGTCATCCGCGACAAAAAGCATCCGGTTGCGCCATTCGCTGTAATCGGCCTTCGCGGGATCCTCGGTATCCACGATTTTCTTCACCATCGCCCATGCCTGCTCACGAGTACGGCACGGAAGTCGTCCGACCGCCATTTGCGGCGGATTTTCAACTTCAAGGCCGGGGTACTCCGGATCGGGATACGGCCGTGTCCGTACATAATAATCCTCGAAGCACCCTTCTCCCGATATGTACACCGGAATGAAATCAGCCGCGGCGCTGGTAAGGTTTTTCGCATCCAGATGACCGGAGCCCATAAAAAGCACATAATCGAGTTCCCCGCCCCCTTTCCAGAACCGCGTGAGGTAACTGAAAAAATTGCGTATCGCGGTCACGTCCTTGTCCCCGCCCGAGAAATAGCGGTACACGTCAAAGACATCAACGATCGCCGGATTCTGGAATCCCATCCGTTTTTTATGCCTCGCCAGGCTGTCGGCAGCATCGATGAAATCCGGATGTGTCACGATCAGGAAATCGGTTCTGATGTCCTGGGAACGCAGATCACGTACCAGCCTTTCTCCGCTTCCCGGGGAGGAATAGGGTTCCGATATCGCGGGGAGATCCCTGATGGCGGCCTCGTTGCACACCACGTATCTTCGGTTCCAGAACGCCGTATCGATCCACTGTACGGTAACGCCCTTCGCGCCGGTTACCGTATCGATGAGTTCGCTTCCGCGTTCGTCGGCGGATATCCTGAATACGTAAACTTTCTGCCCGGTTTTCACCTTCAGTTCATATCCAATCGATCTGCCGGAGCTACCTGGTTCGGGGTACACCGTCAGCAACTCCGGCGCGTCTCCGATTTCCAGACTCCGCGGGTAGCCCACAGTAAAGCTTTCCAGATCCACCCTTGCGGAATCACTCACTGCAGTCGGAAAATCGAGAACCAGATCACCGTTTCCCCACGAATTCACGAAATGTGTATCCGACAGGGCGCAGTCGGTACAAACCTCCTTGCCATCGAGTTCGATGTCGA
>CAZGVZ010000506.1:1440-3699 GCA_964529145.1 uncultured Fibrobacteraceae bacterium
AGAGCACCTTCCAGATCCATTTCCGGTTGCCCTGATTGCCATCTTCACGATTCTCGGATTTTTTATAGCGTATCTTCCGGGTAAAGTGCGTCACCATGCTGTCGGCGACTGCAGGAACATCGGCTCTTTTCGGTATCGAGAGCCCTTCCTCCCCTGAAACCGTAAGCCAGTAAGTCCGGTAATCGTCGTAGAGATCGAGTGAGAACCGGTAAACCCCGTTTGTATCCGCCTCCCAGTCCGATGCTCCAGTCACATAGGCCAGCAAATAATCCTCGTCATCGAGCGCGCCGTTTCGGTTCCGGTCGACACGAAGCAGCGGAATTTCCACCACGCCGGAAGGTATCGAGCTGTCGGCCGGAAACAGTTCCGGCAGAATTCCTTTGTAAGCCGCGTAGAGCTTGAGCTCCGAAATCGCGGTCGAACCGAAGAGTTCCCTTACACGATTCCCGGTAATTCTTACAATACCGTTCTCCTCGACGGTCGCCTCATTGAACCCTTCATGTCCGTCGCCGATCCTGAAGGTGAACGCCTTTTGGTTCCGTGGAATCGGATATGTCTCCGAAGCCGACCTTTTCCCGAGCCTCTCGACCGACCGCCACCCTTGCGCGATATCGTAGTTGAGTACCGTTGAGCGCAGCATTCCTTCGAAATCACCTTTTTTCACGCCGGCAGAGCGGTGTGCCGCCCGTGGGAACTCTATGGTTCCGGTCCCTCCGGCCACAAAAGTTGCCGTCCGGCTCACCGCGTCGTAACGCACCGGGCAAATCGTCACCCTCGCGGTGCGCATCGTGCGGTAGCGCGAGTACGACGGTTGGGAAATCCAGGAACCTCCGTTTGCATCCATGAAACCGTCCGTGCTCTTTCCCGGGTCGTTCAATGTCACCACAGGATTTGTGAGATGTATGGTTCTCAGAGACGAGGGGCTGAACCGGACCGTTATCTCCCCCTGCTGGGGGACGCCTACCCTCATGGAGTATCCCGGAAGCACAGGTTCACCATGCTTTGATTCGGCGACGTCGCTTCCCCAGAACGAGAGCGAGGTCACAAGCGCTCCGTCACGAATGAAGGATGATGTATCGACTCCGGAAAGTTCCCAGGTGAACGTCAGGCGCTCGGGTGTGCTTTCGATCACTTTGAGCTGGCCCTGGGTGGAAACGACCGCTAAAAAAAGGAGAAACGGGCGAAACAGTTTCTTTTTCATACGGTAGATACTTCTCTTTGTTGATAATACGAAGAATATGTGTCGTTCGATGTTTCGAGGAAAATATATTCTTCCCCAGCTTCCATGCTCCCCTCCCGCGAGCCCCTCAAAGTGGCCCCGGTTCAGTCATAACGATCATCTGCGGGCGTGCGTTCATCTCCGCAAAGGACCGGTTGACCGGTCGCGGCGGAAGGGCGACAGGCGGGGGTTTTCAGCTCGTCACCGTCCCGCCGAAGAGTTCGCTCACGGATTGGTTGTAATGAAGTTTGTTAATAGTCGAAGCGAAACGACGCGCCAGTGGATGAATCTTGATGAAATCGAGGTTCTCGATCGCAGGTATCTGGGGTATCGAATCTGTTGTATGCAAAGCGACCAGACCGTAGCGCTCTTTCAACTCCACAATTGTAGGAATGTACTCTTCCCTGAGCTTCAGATGGCTTATGGCGATATGGACCTCCTTGACTCCGAAATTACTGTGGAGCCAGCGCGTCGCGTTTGCGATCGAGGAACCGGTTACCGTCTCGTCATCGGAAATGACGGCGATCTTTTTCCCGTTGAGATCTCCGATGATTCCGAGCAGATTCGCCCTGTCCTTTCCAGGACGGAATTTATTGGCGATCGCGTAAGGAATGTTCATAGCCTCTGAAAAATGAACGGTGAATTTTGCACCTCCGGCATCGGTTGAAACCGCCACCACCTCCTGAAGACCTTTGAACGACTGAAAAATCTCGGTAAAAAGACCAAGTCCGCTTAAAGCCACCAGCATCATTTCCGGTTCATAAAATCCATAGAGAGACAGTGCGTGTGGATGATATGTGAGATGCGTCTGTGCACCGGCGACTTTGAGCTGGTCGACGAAAAGGCTCGCGAGTGTCGCTTCCCGGGCAAGAAAACTGGGTTTGTCCTGCCGTGAATAGGGTGCATATGGTGTGACGACGGTGATCGTTCTCGCCCGATGCGCTCTGAGAGTACGTACGACCTGGAGCAGCTGTTGTATGTTTTCATTGACGGTGTTGGCGGTGATATGTTCGTGAACACATTGAAATACGTAGGCGTTT
>CAZGVZ010000507.1:0-783 GCA_964529145.1 uncultured Fibrobacteraceae bacterium
CGGAAGAGAGCGGCACGAGCGGGGCGCCGGACGCCATCGACCGCTACAACACGGGACACGCGACCGTGACCTATTCGGCGGTGGAAGTGCTTTCTTCGGATTCCGGCGGAGCGGATATCGACGGACGGATGCGGCTGAGTTTCTACAACTGGGATGAACCGTTCCCCGACGGAAGCGACTACATCGTCATCAGGGATACCAATGAAAACGGCCTTAAAATAAGGAAGGTGGTCGACCGTTCCGGGATTGTGGGCGCTCTCAGGAAAATGGAATTTTTCAGCAGCGCGGGAACGGGCGGCAGACCGGTTCAGACGAGGGAACCGATGTACGCGTTCTCCGAAGAGCTTTCCGACGGTAACGGCGTGCAAGAAAAACCGGGCGTGCTTTTCAATTCTACTAAATTAACAAGGTATCACCATTTTTCAATAAATTTGTCGAACTTTGGGTAGTGTTCTGAATGAATGGAAAAGAGGGGATGAAAAAAGACCGGCCCTCATGATCTTGTCATGAGGGCCGGTCGGAACCGTGTTCGTTTTAACAGGTATTAACCTTTTTTCCACCGTATCGTAAATTTTTTCTGCAGCTTGTTGGGATTGCCGAAACCCTTATACCTCACGTCGGCATAGAACAGGTAGCTTCCGGAGCCTACGCGGCGATTGGAGCGGTTTTTACCTTCCCAGACGACATAGTATTTGTTAAGGTCGTTCTGGAATCTCTTGAGCGGTACATCGGTCGCGACGATATTGCCGACAACGTCGTAAATGACGGTCGTCCTCGCATAGG
>CAZGVZ010000507.1:793-3699 GCA_964529145.1 uncultured Fibrobacteraceae bacterium
CTCCTCGAGTTCATTTGCGGTTTCGACCATGATCACCTTCCCGTGAGTTTCAGGAATGTCGAATCTGAAAGCCTCCGGGATTTCCATACCATCGGTTTTAATAGGTGTCATAACCAGATTGCCGCGATTACCTCTGAGGATTGGTCCCAGTTTTGATGTGTCCGGTAAATTACCCGCGGTATCGACAACCGGACCCACGATCTGGATACTGTCGGACTCGGGAAGAATTCCGTTCATGGTGGGCTTGAGAAGAATGGTGACTTCCTGAATGCGATCCGACAGGCAGGTTTCCTTGAATACGGCACCAGAAAGGACGTGCGTTTTCCACGTTCCGTCTTTCTGAAGTATTCTGAAAATGTTTTCTGGCATATGTGATTCGCCGGAGCCGATTACCGAGGTGCACATAACCGCCTCGGTGAACCTTACAAGCAGGGTATCGGTATCCCTTCCCCCTTCCAGATCGATGAAGTATTTGCCCCATTCCACCCACGGGCCCTGGCTGTCCGCTCTTGCATACACCGGATTCCCGTTTTTCGACATCTGCGTCTCGAGTCTCGTGCCGTTGTGCTGGAAATTGACCACCAGTCTTCCCGCAACCGGACTCGTGAACTGAAAATCCACTGTCTGGTTCTTCCAGTCGGCAGGGGTGAGGGTCAGCACCGGGGAGGTCGACTGTGTACCGTTCATAATCCAGGTGATCTCCTGTACTGAGGGAATGTCGAGCCGCAGGAAAGGATCGCCCGAATCGGAACGGCGTCGTCCTGTACGGCTGATTCGCATCTCGTCGAGTATCGCACCCTCCGGACAATTGACGGCCACTGGGCTGGAAAGCGCGGCAGTGAAGGCGAGGGCCCCGGAGACGTTGATCCCGTTGATAAAAATGACGAGGGACCCTGCGCTTCGCGAAACTGCGATATGCGACCATTCGTTCACATCGAGTGCCGGTCCGGAAGCAACCGCCGTCCCGTCGGCGGTTTTGAAAAAGAGCGTCCGGTCTGCGGATATGCCGAAGGAATTGCCGCCGAACGAGAATATTTCGGTTTCGGTGACGGTGTTTGATGGTTTGATCCACGTCTCGATCGCGAAGTCCCCCTGAATCGCGCCGATGACGAGGTTGAAAGAACCTTCGTCGAGTGCGCTTTTTCCGAACAGAGCCTCTGTGGTGGTATAACTTTCCGATATTTTGGTCGCGGGAAGATCGTCGATGCTGTTGACCAGATTGCCTTCCAGATGCAGTACCGCCACTGTGTTCATGTCTGTCGCCGGGTTATCGGGAAATTCGGTGAACACACGTACATAGAAATTGTCGAGAATGGTGTTTTCGGTCAATCCGACCTTCGCGTCCACGGAAAAGGGCTGGTTTACACTGACGGTGTCGGGAGTGACCGTGATGGTAAGAGAGGGCGCTTCGGGTTTTTCAGCGGTAACGGGGTTGCCGTTTTCGGACCATTGGGTTTCAATAGCTGTTCCCTTGTGCTGGAAATTGACCACATACCTTCCGGGAATCGGGCTGCTGAACTGAAAGCCGACGTTTCCGCCATTCCACATGCCGGGTGCCAGAATGATTTCGGAGCCTGTACTCGGCGCGGTTCCGCTCAGGGTCCAGGTCGCGTTATCCAGAACGGGAATATCGAACCTTAAGAAAGGAGCTTCAGAATCGGCGCGGTTCCGGCCGGTATTGCTGATTCGCACTTCATCGAGGAACGCTCCTGGCGGACACATTATCGAGACATCGCCCGAGACAGCGGTCGTAAAGGAGACCTGTTCCGAAACATTGATGCCGTTTATGTATAGAAGGAGGTTCCCATTGATTCTTGAAACAGCGATGTGAGACCACGCGTTGGCATTGGCGGCGACGAGCGAAACCGTCGTTGCGCCGTCGGCCGAACGGAAAAAGATTTTCCGGTCGGCCGTGATACCGAACGCGTTTCCGCCGAAAGAAAAAATATCGGTGGCGGACACTGTGCTCAGGGGCTTGATCCACACTTCTAGTGCAAAATCCTTTTCCTGAACCGCGATTCCGGCGGTGAACGTTCCTGCCTTGAGCGCCTGTTTTCCGAAAAGTGCATCCGCTGGGATGGTGCTGTACGCGATACCGGTGCCTGTCGCTTGTGATCCGTCGACACTGTTGAGAAGAGTGCCTTCGAGGTGGAAAATTCCGGTGCTCGCGGGATCGTCATCGGCCGCCTGTGAAAAGATGCGCACCTGAACGGTATCGAGCAGAAAATTCTTCTTGAGGTTGATGGTCGCGTTTACCGAAAAGGGATTGTTGATCAGCACCTCGGGCGGCGTGACGTCGATATCGATCGTCGTACTGTCCAGTGTACAGAATATTTCATGCTCTTTGGGATCGACGGTCGTGGTCCACGCGTCGGTGCGGAAAATGGAAACGGTATCGAAGGATGTATCCACCGCGGTTTCCGATCCCGATTTGTTCACGATCCGCTTGATTATCAGGCTGTTGAGCCCGAACTGCAGCGGCAGGTTGTCGATGGTCGCGAGGTAGTGAGCGCTCGTGGAATCGGGGCTGATCGTTTCAGTGATGTCCTTATGTCCGCGGACTTCTCCGGTCGTCAAATTGGTAACCGTCATGCTTTGAAGCGTGCTCGCCTGCCGCACCATAAGAGTGTCGAGAAGATTCTTGAACTCCTGAACGACCGTCTGCGGTGTGGCGCCGGAGATGTATTTGCCCCCGGTGGTGCCTTCCGATGCGGCTTTGAGATATTGCAGGTCGACCGGATTGTCTTCCGCACAGCCTTCCTTGGGATATCCGTGCTGAAGAAATCAGCTATTGGGAAACTAGAGATTACGTAAAACGCGTCATGGGTAATTATTGGATTTATCAAGAGATCTGGAATCAACTCCCCTAATTCTATGTTGTTTTTTTTACTGACTTTAATTCCTGC
>CAZGVZ010000508.1:0-3695 GCA_964529145.1 uncultured Fibrobacteraceae bacterium
CCCGGGAACCACCGCATCGTGGTGTTCGGCCTCAAGGGAGAGGTGCTCCATCGCTTTCCGGAAGGGAAGTCGCCGACCACGGCCCTGGCGGTAGCGGATGGAAAGTCCTATTGGAGCCACTTCAGGAACGAGCGGCTCCTCTTCTACGCCGAAAACGGCGGCAAGACTATCGTCAAATGCTCGCTCGACGGCACAACAATCAGGAAGACGGATCTTCCGGAGGGCCACTCCGCCTCGTACGGCGCCACCGACTATTATCACAATTACTGGATCACCGACACGGAAAAACACTGCGTTCTCAAATACGACCACGATCTCGTACTTCTCGACATCTTCGGATCGTTCGGCAACGGCGACAACCAGTTCGAGGAGCCGCGAGGCATCGCCATATACAAAAGATACGGACAGGCGTTCGTCTCGGAGAGAAAGGGCGCGCAGTACTACTGGGTTGGAACCGGGTCGAAATCCGCGTCCATCGCCCCGGCCGGCGTCAAGGACTCCTACAGGCTGTCGGTGACCGCGACCGAATACAGCTTCTGTTCCCTCTTCTCGATGCGCGGCGCGGACACCTGCTTCTACTGCAAACGTCATCGCATCGCCCCCGGCGGCGCGACGATCAGGGTCAACGGCAAGGGAGATGACCTGCTCGGCCGGCAGCTGCGACTCAAGCTCGAACCGACCTACTCCTCGTTTACGTACAACGCATGGTACTACCCGGTGGAGGCGCGGCATTAACGCAAGGCAGACGCGGGGTCAATCAACAAAAACTACAGACGAAAATGGGCAAAAATGGCTGAAGGAGTGATACCAAGGGTGCTTGAGGCGCAGAATACGGATGTAGATGCCATCTCAGGAGCTACAACTTCATCCAAAGCACTTCTAATGGCAATTTACAATGCATTAACTCCGAACCAAGATCGTTGAAGTAAAATTCCGGTTTGATTGGTGGTCCAGGATGTTTAAGCGGTGGGGTCCATAAAAAGAAACCGGATTTTCTGCCGTATGTCTTACATTACTATAGAAAATAGACGAAAAAAAAATCCAAAAAAAAATTGTGCTTTACTTTCCCATGAAGTATATATCCTGCAAAGGGGACAGGCAGGCATCTCGAATATCATCAATCCCCCCTCATATTTCTTCAGTCGTATCATTCGTCGATTCGATTTCTAGTTTTCGAAATCGAGTGTTGAACAAGGTGCAGGTGCGATCTCCGGCGCGCTCGGGTGTGCCTGGAGAGGCACGGCGAATCGATCCGTCGAGACTGAACGCGAAGCCGCGAGCCCCTGACGGATTCAAGGCCGCAAGGAAAGATACCTGAACCGGACGATTCCTGTGGTCGCGCTTCGGGACTCTGCCGTAGCGGGTCTCCGGATGCATAGGACCATTACCTGGGACATGTGTCGCGGAATCGTTCCGAATCGGGCGACATATTTGATACCTTGATCGGACGATCCCTTTACGCGATCTGCTTCGCGGACAGCAGCATTACGGGATCATAGTCGCTTGGGCGTATCACCAGATCGATATGCCCTTCGCGCCTACAAACCCGTTCTGCTCGCTGTCGCTGCGCATCTCATCGTAAATTAATCATCCGATCAAGGTGATACTTAAATCAGGTGATTGTCACTTCGTTCTTCAAGCGTAAGGTATCCAACGCTATTACGCTGTTTTTGATGTGGCGGATTTCTTTACGCGCGTCCCCCATCCCGGCCTTCCCCAGGTAACGGGTGAATGCCGGGATGGGGGTATAACGAACAACGAAGAGAACCTGAAAAAATCAATCGCCGTGTGTATCCAAACATGAGACGATCCATACAAACGGATAATTCATTTGCGGAAAGGTACAACCGATGAACAGAGGCTCTTTTGGCCATGCGATCCTATTCTGCGTGTGTGTTTTATTGACAACCGTTCACGGGCAGACAGGTTCCATCCTGCGCGAGTACTGGGACGGCATCACAGGGACGGAAGTCGGCAATCTCACTTCACATGCCCGTTTTCCGGACAGTGCATCGGGAAGCGGCTACCTCACCGGGTACCTCGAAATACCGGTTAACAGGACCGACAATTACGGGACCCGTGTTCGTGGATACGTGCACCCCCCTGCCACAGGCAATTACTTCTTCTGGATCGCGAGCGACGATGAAAGCGAACTGTGGCTTTCAACCGACGATAAACAGTCGAACGGGTCGCGTATCGCCTATGTCGACGGGTACTGCGCGTCCAGGGAATGGTCCAAATACACGTCACAGGTCTCACAGGCGGTTTATCTCGTTGCCGGCAGGCGGTATTACCTGGAGGTGCTGCACAAGGAAGGGACGGCCAACGACAACTGTGCGGTCGGATGGCAACTGCCCGGAGGAGCCTACGAACGACCGATTCCCGCCGGCAGACTGTCTCCAATAACCGATGAGGACGATTATTCGCTCTGGAGCGATACCGTACGGATCACGTTCAACACCACCCTGTCGGGTGCCAACATTTCCGCGAACGTGACCAACGTGCCTGTTCTCATAAGGTTGAACGAATCGAATTTCGATTTCAGTGCGGCGCTTCCCGATGGCGCGGACATCCGTTTCTCGAAACTGGACGGCACGCACTGCCGCTACCAGGTAGAGGTTTGGGACACTGTCGCGAAAAGCGCGGCGATCTGGGTCAGGATCGACACGATGTACGGAAGCGACAGCACACAGGCTATCACGATGCTCTGGGGCAACGCCGACGCCGTGTCGCGATCCGATGGTTTCGGGGTGTTCGACACGTCGAACGGCGGATACAGGGGAGTGTGGCACCTGCACCAGAATCCCGGCGGTACGGCTCCGCAAATGAGAGATGCCTCGTTGCGTGTCAACCATGGAACATCGCAGGGAGGTATGACCGCGGACGACAGGGTCGCTGGAAACGCGGGCCTCGGCATCGACCTCGACGGTGCCGACGACTATGTCTCGACTACCGCCCAGTTTTCCGCGCCTCCGGTGTTCACGTCCTCTCTCTGGTTCAGGACCACCTCGGTGCAGGGCGGAATGCTTTTCGGGTTCGGAGCCTATCAGACAGGGGCGAGCAGCTCGAAGGACCGCCAGATATGGCTCGATACGCTCGGGCGTATTCATTTCGGGGTCTGGTATAACAGCGCCCAGCAGACCGTGACTTCGGCCGGACCCTGGAACAACGGCGCGTGGCATCAGGCAACCGCCCAGCTTTCGCCCGCAGGCATGAAACTGTATGTGGACGGTGTTCTCAGGGCCTCCAACGGCGTGACGGGCGCCACCGTGTACAATGGGTACTGGCGCATCGGTTACGACAACATGGCCGGATGGTATTACCTGCCTTCGAACTTTTTCACCACGGGCATTCTCGACGAGGTTGCGGTTTCGCACAATGCGCGCAGCGAAGCATGGATCAAACTCCAGTACGAGAGCCAGCGTACGGGATCGAAACTGGCATCGATCAGGTCAATGAAGCCAGCGGTCTCCCTTGTCTCGCACGTCGCCTCGGTGGCCGAGACCTCGGTCACTGTGGTTCCCGTATCGGTCAGCGCATCCGTCGGTACGCCTTCCGCCTCGGTGAGAACCGTGGTCGTGCCGCTCCTCTATGGAGGAACAGCTCAGCCGGGGAGCGATTACCTGCCGCTGCCCGCGGGCGTCACGATCACCATTCCGGCGAATAGCCTGCAGGCGGCGGTTCCGCTCTCGTTG
>CAZGVZ010000509.1:0-3681 GCA_964529145.1 uncultured Fibrobacteraceae bacterium
CATTGCCGGAATAACGGAAGCGCGGTCGACCAATGATTATCCGTTTAAAATACTTTTATGCGGCAATAAACAGCGAATACACAATGTAATCGATGAATTAGACGCAGGGGATCGACTCGGAGATTACGAGATCATTGAATGCAATGACATCATCGATCCCGGCGAAAAAAGAGCCGGTGTATGGAAAAAGCAGCATAATGCGTCCATAATCAGGTGCATTACGCTCCAGAAAGAGAATCGTGCCGACGCATCCATCAGTGCAGGGGATACTGCTATTCTTATGGGGGCGGCATTATTTATTTTGGGACGTTCCGAAGGGGCCCTTCGGCCCGCTCTGGCCGCATTTTTACCTACGGTCAGAAAAAGGCCGGTACTGCTTCTTGATGTAGGAGCGAATTTGAACTGTCGGGCAGACCACCTGGTCTCCTTTGCTTGTCTCGGAGAGCGGTATGTAAGCAAGTTTTGCGATATCCGGAGGCCGGCTGTTACCCTTCTAAGTATTGGAAAGGAAGCGGTAAAGGGTACCCGGGTGCTGTCGGATGCCGACAGGATGATACAGTCTCGATGTCAAAATTATTGCGGTTTCATTGAAGGAAATGACGTACTTGCAGGAAAAGCCGATGTGGTCGTCTGTGACGGCTTCTGCGGCAATGTGCTTCTCAAAGCGTGTGAAAGTTTTTACCGGCTGGCCGAATCGGCTTTAGGCGATATGATGCCGTCCAATGAGACATTCAAAATGAAGATGAAAATCTTTGACCCAGAGAGTTATGGCGCAGTGCCGTTTCTCGGCATTAAAGGAACGGTGCTCAAGGCACATGGCGGCTCTTCGTCCCGTGCGATCGCGCATGCCATCAATGCGGCTATAACCGCAGTGAATCGCAATGCAGTAGAGAACCCGGTCACCGAAAGGAATGTAGCGACGTGGGCAAGATAACCAGAGCGCGAATAATTTCCGTAGGATCTTTCGTACCTGAAACGGTGATGGAAAACAGGGATTTTGAAAAATTTCTCGATACTACTGATGAATGGATTTCGACGAGAACCGGTATCAAACAGCGGCATATCGTTCCCAGGGATCAGCAGGTGCCTGCATCCCGGCTTGGTGTCGAAGCTGCGCGCATCGCCCTCCAGCGGGCAAACACTGAACCATCCGAGATAGACGGCATCATATGTGCGACTTTTACTCCCGATTATTTTTTCCCATCGACCGCGTGCCGTCTCCAGGCGCTGCTTGGATGCCCCCGCGCCTTCGCGTTCGATGTAAGCGCGGCCTGCGCAGGGTTCGTATATGCAGTGACACTGGCAAACAGCCTCATCGTTTCGGGTCAATGCCGGAAACTGCTTGTGGTGGGAGCCGAGGTCATTTCCAAAACTCTCGACTGGACCGACCGTTCGACCTGCATTCTGTTTGGTGACGGAGCGGGAGCCGTTGTCCTGGAAGCTTCCGAAGATCCAAGCCGCGGGATTCTACAGACCTATCTTCTGAGTGACGGTACACTGGGCGACATTCTCGTGCTTCCGGCCTGGGGAGAGAAAAGGACAATGCGGATGAGAGGGAACGAGGTTTTCAAGCATGCGGTGCGCATGATGGCGGACGCGTCTCAGAAAGTGATGGCTTCGGCCGGTCTGCCGATCGACAGTCTTGATCTTTTTATTCCTCATCAGGCAAACAGCCGAATCATTTGTGCAACCGCCGAATTGTTGAATATTCCCGGTGAAAAGGTGGTGTGTAACGTCGAAAGATTCGGAAACACCTCATCGGCCTCGATTCCACTCGCCCTTGATGAGGCCTGGTCACAGGGAAGGGTCGGCGACGGTACCAGAGTGTTGCTGACCGGGCTGGGCGGCGGCGTGACCGTAGGAAGCGTACTCGTGACTTTCTAATCCGGTTTCTCAACACTTCGTTACAGGGCTGAGGAGAAGGCAATGACGTATACATTTCTGTTTCCAGGGCAGGGCTCCCAGGCGGTCGGTATGGGAAAAGACCTCTATGACGCATTTCCGGCCGCCCGAGGTAGATTCGGAGAGGCGAATGAAATCACCGGGAGGGATCTTGCATCAATCATATTTTCAGGACCCATGGAGGTACTGACCGAAACGGAGAACACTCAACCTGCCCTTTTTACAGTAGAGGCCGTGATCGTCGACGCTCTCGTGGAGAAGGGTATACGTCCGGCAATTACCGCGGGGCACTCCCTTGGAGAGTATGCGGCACTCTATGCCGCGGGTGTGCTCTCTTTTGAGGACGGGCTCCGTGCGGTGACGGAACGAGGAAGGCTGATGTCTGAAGCGGGTAAGATTTCCGCGGGGACAATGGCCGCTGTGGTGGGAATGACAAAAGATAGACTCAAGGAGACGCTTTCGAAGGTAACTTCCGGCATAGTGGTCGCGGCTAACGAAAATTCCCCCGACCAGACCGTCATCAGCGGTGAGGTCGCCGCGATACGGGAAGCGTGTGAAAAATGCAAGGAGGCCGGCGCCAAAAGGGCGATTCCTCTTCCGGTGAGCGGCGCGTTTCATTCTCCTCTTATGAAACCGGCTGCCGATCGGTTCGCGTTATTTCTCGAAAACGTATCTTTCACCGCGCCGCGGTGCCCTGTTGTTCCTAACGTGTCGGCAAGTCCGGAAACCGATCCGCAGCGTATAAGGCAGTTTGCGGTTCAGCAGCTCACTTCAAGGGTGAAGTGGGTCGATTCCATGATCGCGATAAATAAAATGGATCATGGCGACTGCCTGGAAGCCGGCCCGGGAACGGTGCTCAAGGGATTGGTGAGAAAATGCGTCGATTCGCTGAATGTTATTTCCTGCGGGAGTGTAACGAACATATATTCTTTGGCGGACCGGAAATAAATCAATTCAGGAGAGCTGGCCAGTGATCAATCTTGGTTCAAAATCTGCACTCGTCACCGGGGGAGGGCGTGGAATCGGGCGTGAAATAGCGATGCGTCTCGCCCAGGCGGGCTGTTCGGTCGCTGTAAGTGATATCGACCCCGTCACGGCGCAGCAAACTGCAAAGGAATTGGAGGCGTTCGGTGTGCGGGCTCTGGCGCTCCAGGCCGATGTTTCGAAAAACGAGGACGTCGAGGCTATGTTCGGTCAATTCGCCTCCAGGTTCGGAAATTGCGACATACTGGTCAACAATGCCGGAATTACCCGTGACGCTCTTATCATCCGTATGAAGGAAAGCGACTGGGATCTGGTGCTGCAGGTCAACCTGAAAAGCGCTTTTTTGTGTTGTAAAGAAGCTGCGCGGCTCATGATGAAAGCCCGTTCCGGTAAAATAATAAACATTGCTTCGGTGGTCGGTATCATGGGTAATTTCGGGCAGGCAAACTATTCCGCCTCGAAAGCGGGACTTATCGGCCTGACGAAGACCGTTGCCAGGGAGCTCGCTTCCCGGAACATCACTGTAAATGCCGTAGCCCCCGGATTCATCAAAACCGCAATGACCGACAAACTTCCGGATGCGGAGAAGGAAAAACTGGTCGCGGGCATTCCGATGCAGAAGCTCGGTGTCGCGGTGGATGTCGCCAACGCGGTTCTTTTTCTGGCCTCATCCCTTTCGGATTATATTACGGGACAGGTGCTGACCGTAGACGGCGGGCTTGTGATGTAGCATGGTAATTATCATTTTTAACGATACTTCGGAAATTCCAGTCTTTTTGAAAGGAGAATACTGTG
>CAZGVZ010000510.1:0-2824 GCA_964529145.1 uncultured Fibrobacteraceae bacterium
AAAACCGCTCGAAAAGGCGCGGTATATTTTCCTCAGGAATGCCGATCCCCGTGTCACGCACGGTGATAATGGCCCGGTCTTTTTCCCGCATCACGGACGCGTGTACGGTTCCGCCTGCAGGCGTATACTTGATCGCATTGTCGATGAGGTCTTTTGACGATATCTCCTCGACGTAGTTCTGGTGTATTTTGGTCGCCACGTCATCCTGACGGATAATGTTCTCGTAAAAATTGTCGCTCTCGACATTGGTCGCATCCACGACCAGTCCGGCGAGAACGACGAAAAGAACGATGATGCCAGCGACGGGAATCCTGTTGAAGAACGTGCGGGCGTTTTTCTTTTCAGTGGTTTCCATTCTTTCTCCTGCTTAGATAAACCGGGTTCCAGGCCCGGAAACAACTATACGTAATTCGCCGATCGATATTATCCCTTTGGTGGAGGAACAGTTTGTAAAAATACATCGTGCATTCGCATAAATGACCTATTTATGAAGGAAAATCGACCCCATCCACCAGGACCCTTCCGGAGTCTCATCCACCCTGAATACAAAATAACGAAGGCGGTTCCTGTTCAGGGCAGGCATGTACAGGGAGCACATTCATATGTGTGCCGTAATATCACTGCACACCGCCCCGGCAAGCTGTTCGATCGGCAACGCGCCATCGAGCAGCCTTATTCTGCCTGACCCATCCCGCGCTAGTGTGCGGTACCCCTCTCTGACCCTTTCGAAGAATTCCCGTCCTCCGGACTCGAGCCTGTCGGCCGGTTTGTTCATGGCATTCAGCCGCTCGAAAACCGTTTCCACCGGAATATCGAAGATAAAAGTGAGATCCGGCCGTATGCCCCCGGTTGAAAAATCATTCAACATACGCAGCGTTTCGAGCGAAATTCCTCTTCCGGATCCCTGGTAGGCGAAAGTGGCATCCTCGAACCGGTCGCAAAGAACGAGCTTACCCCTGCTCACGGCCGGAAGGATCGTTTCCCTCACATGCTGGGCGCGCGCGGCGAGATACAGCAGCACTTCGCATTCATCCACCATACTTTCATGAGACGGGTCCATGAGCAGGGCCCGGATTTTTTCGGCGATGCAAGTACCGCCGGGTTCCCGGGTGACGACCACAGGAAAGTTCTGCGAGGCTAGGCGGTCGGCCGCCAGGCGAACCTGCGTGCTTTTCCCGCACCCGTCAAGTCCTTCGAAGGTAACGAAAAGTCCCCTGGTCATACGGCTCCGCAGCATTTCTTGTACTTCTTGCCGCTTCCGCACGGGCACGGATCGTTACGCCCCACTTCCACCGCCGTTTTGACAAAAGTATGAGGGACGAGATCCGACCTGCTCCCCATCTCCGCGCCGCGGGCGATCGCTGGCGCCGGTTTTCTCTGGTCTGATGAGGCGAAGAGGTCGATCTCCCCATGGGAGGTGCGCGAGGTGTCGACGCGCCGGGGAGCGCGTTCGACCCGCTCCAGCCGAAAAATGTAATTGGAAACCTCGCGGGAGATCGAGGCCCTTAGCTCTTCGAACATCTTCAAGCCTTCGCGCTGATACTCGAAAAGCGGATTCTTCTGACCATACGCCCGGAACTGCACCCCGCCTTTGAGGTGGTCCATTTCGTACAGATGGTCTTTCCACAGATTGTCGATCACCATGAGAAAAACACTTCGCTCGAACTGGCGCATCGTTTCGGTGCCGAAACGAGCCTCCTTGTCCTGATAACGGGAGTGTACCGCTTTCCAGATATCGTCGAACAGCGATTCCTGGTTTTTGTTGGCGAGTTCATTTTCCGGAATCCGGTATCCGATGCCGAACGTGGCCTGAAGATCGGCATACAACGCCTGCAGGGCCCAATCCTCGGGATACTTTCCCTCCACTGTATGTCTCATGATGATGTCTTCGAGATTGGCGGCGACCTGATTTAGAATCTCGTCCTTGAGGTCCTCGCCCCTGAGGATGCGCTGCCGCAGTCCGTAGATCTCCTTTCGCTGGAGATTCATCACGTCGTCGTACTCTTTGAGGTGCTTTCTGATTTCGAAATTCCGGCCCTCGACCCGCTTCTGAGCTCCGCTTATGGAACGGGAAACGAGAGGGTGGGAGATCACCTCCCCCTCCTCGGCGCCGAGCCGGTCCATGATCGCGGCAATCCGCTCGGATCCGAATATGCGCATGAGGTCGTCGTCGAGAGAAAGGAAGAATTTCGTGGATCCCGGATCACCCTGCCGTCCCGCACGTCCTCTGAGCTGGTTATCGATGCGACGGCTCTCGTGGCGCTCGGTTCCGATGATATGGAGACCGCCGGCTGCGAGCACCTCGCCCTGTTCGGTACGGGTTTTCTCCAGCAGTTTTCCGTATTTCAGCCGTTTCTCCTCGAGACTCAGCTCGTCGGGATCGATCCCCTCCCTGAGCAGTTCGTGATTCGCGAGCACCTCGAAATTACCGCCGAGAACGATATCGGTTCCCCGCCCCGCCATATTTGTCGCGATGGTGACAGCCCCTTTGCGGCCTGCCTGAGCGACGATCGCCGCCTCCTTCGCGTGCTGTTTCGCGTTGAGCACTTCGTGCTCGATACCCGCGCGCATCAGCAGCTTACTGAGCAGTTCGGACTTTTCGATCGAAGTCGTTCCCACCAGACAGGGCCGGCCTTCGAGGTTCATCCGCTCGATCTCCTTCACGATGGCGTTGTACTTCTCCCGGTGGGTTTTGTAAATTTCGTCGTTGTAATCCTTCCGAACGAGAGGGCGGTTGGTGGGTACAGTGACCACATCGAGCTTGTAGATCTCGTGGAATTCGCCCGCTTCGGTCACCGCAGTTCCGGTCATGCCGGCCACCTTT
>CAZGVZ010000510.1:2834-3668 GCA_964529145.1 uncultured Fibrobacteraceae bacterium
GCAGCTCTTTGATTTCATCGACAACGGCATTGTATTTTTCCCGTTCCGTTCGGTAGATGATGTCCGGGAATTCCGTGCGGATAAGATACCGGTTGGTGGGAATGACATTCACTTCAAGCTTATAAATTTTGTAGAACTCTTCTGCTTCCGTCTCCGCAGTTCCGGTCATGCCGGCCACCTTTCGGTACATCTTGAAGAAATTCTGGAAAGTTATCGTGGCCAGCGTCTGATTCTCCCCGGCCACCTTGACTCCTTCCTTCGCCTCGAGCGCCTGGTGCAGTCCCTCGCTGTACCTCCTGCCGTGGAGAATGCGGCCGGTGAATTCGTCAACGATAAGGATCTGTCCGTCCTGTACCACATAGTCCACATCGCATTCATAGAGTGAATAGGCCCGCACCAATTGACTGACGCTGTGAATGCGTTCCGAACGCTCGGCATAGAGGCGGTGCACCTCTTCGTGCTGCATCGCCCTGGTCTCCTCGTCGATGGACGCATCGTTGTCTATTTTACCTATCATTTCGGCGAGATCGGGAACTACGAAGAACTCCGGCGTCGTCCCGCTGATCAGAACGCGCCCCTTTTCATTGAGTTCTGCGGTATGACCCGACTCGTCGATGGTGTAGAACAGCTCGTCATCGATCTCGTGAAGCTTCCTGTCGCGAAGGTAATCCGTCTCGACCTGCTTCATGTATTTGGCCACACCGGGTTCCTTGAGCAGTTTCAAAAGCCGCTTGTTTTTCGGCGCACCACGCTGGACAATGAGCATCTTGAGGCCGCATTCGTACTCTTTGCCCTCCGCCTTCAGAAGTTCCTCGGCCTCGCTTACCGCTTTCT
>CAZGVZ010000511.1:0-3652 GCA_964529145.1 uncultured Fibrobacteraceae bacterium
AGGTACACCACCTCGAACAGGTTGAGCGTGTCGTCGAGAGCGAACAGCCCCGGTGTCTGCACCGCTCCGATAACCTTGACTTTTTTCGATTTTTCTTCGGCGCACACAACTATGACGTCACCGGACTCTATGAGTGGTAGCCCTTCCACGTCACCTTCGGCCAGAAATGATCTGAGGTCGAAGAGTTCGGGGGAGCGCGACCGGTCCTGATGAATGATTCTTATTCTGGAGAGGTCGGCTCCTTCGGGGGTAGGTCCGCCCGCGATCTTGAGGATTTCCTGTACCGACGCCCCCTCCAGCGCCTGCACCTGACCGGGTGTGACGACCTGTCCCAGTACGGTTACCGTGATCTCCGGTTTATCGATGATCGAGACCAGCACCAGAGGATTGTCGATGTGACGGGCCAGACGGAAGGTGAGGTCGTTCATGATCTCGACGGTTCCGGTGTTCACTACGGGTTCATCGGTGAGCAGCGGATACTCGATGCAACCCCTTTCGTTAACCGTGTACCGCCCCGAGAATTCCGGATGCTGCAGTACGCGTATATCCAGAACGTCTCCGACTTTGACGAGTGAGGCCGCTGAGATCGCAAATCCGACCGGAAGCATGAGCATGAACGACATTCGCAAAGAGTGCATAGTGTTCCTCTTGCATGGACGATGCCGCAGGGCATCACCCCGCGGGAGCGAAGACGAAAGGATAGGTGACCGTGACGTCTCCTTCGGTGATGGATTCAAACTGCCACATCCTTATCTTTCGGACGATCTCCTTTTCGAAGTCGTCGTTTCCTGTGGAATTCTCGACAATAGCAACCGAAGCTACGCTTCCGGAAGCCGCGATGGTGAACCTGGCCACTATCTTTCCCGCGAGGGTCGGATCGCGCCTGAGGAATTTCTCGTAACTCATGCGGATGCTTGCCTTATGCGACGAGACCACAGCGTTGATCGCCTCGTTGTCACGTTTGCTGTTCGATGAAGCTGCTCCTTCGATGCTCTGGGGTTTCTGGATGATGAACGATCCCTTTTTGGCGAGATCGACCGTGGTCGGCGCGCCCACATTAGCGAGAAGGTCGTCTATGTCCTCCTTGTGGGAGATCGCCACGTCCTTGCTCTTGACCAGCTTTCTGTCGAGCACGTCCACCTGCGTGGTTTTCTGGAGACCGGTCATCTTGTCGAGCGCGGCCTCGAGATCGATCTCTTCGCGCCGGCGTTCTTTCAGTGAACCGAGCACATCCACCACGGAAGGACCTTTGGCAGTGGGTCCCACTCCTGTGAGCATTCCAAGCACACCCACGGTTCTGAGCTTCCGTTCCACCCTGGCGACCCTCGCATCAACGGCGCGCCGGGCCTGTGTGCGCTGCTTTTCGGTGACAGGCGCACCGGACTGGGATTTTGGTCCGGCCTCTTCGGATTTCGAAGCCCTGCCTTCCACCGGCGTTTTTTCGACCGATCTTTTCATGGCTTCGGTTTTAGGAATCGGTTTTTCGACAATCAATCGGGCAAACCTTTCGGGGACCTCCTCGATGACTCTCGTCTCCGGCGGGGGGATCTCTTTCTTGCCGATATAAAACACGAAAAGGCCGTGGACCGCTATCGAAAAAAGGGATATGAAGATGAACCGGCGGTCGGACCGGTTTCCGGCGCTTTTCCTGACCGCGCGCAGCATCGATGGATCGATGACCGTGCAGGAGCCTGCGGCGATGACCCGTCGAGGCCGCGGTACCATGATCATTCTCCCCGCCTGCGGACCGCCAGTGAAAAATTGTTGTATCCCTGCTGACCGCAGGTATACATGATCTTCTTCAGCAGCCGGAAGCGGATCCGTTTGTCGCCCTGGATGGTGATTTCCCCTTTGAATTTCGTGCGTGTCGAGTATCGTTCAATCTTTTCCGTCGCCTCACGGCGCATCCTGAGCCACTCGCCCAGTCCGGGAATGACGAGTTCTTCGGATGCTATGACGGAGTCGACGGAGGCGACCATGATATCCTCGGCGAGAATGTAGGAATTGTTCACTGTCAAAGTGACGCGCAATTCGGGGCTTTTTTTCGCCGAGGATTCGGGAAGAATGAGGTCCTTGTGAACGGTAACGATGTCGCCTTCGGTGGAAAAGCTGTGAAGCAGGTAAATCAGCAGTATCGTCATCACATCGACAAGCGAAGTCAGCTGAGGCTTGAACGTCCTGACGCCGCGGGCTCCCTGGGACTTCCGTACCTGCTTGAGCGAGGATTTCGATGCGGGAAAGCTCATAGATTCTCTTCACTGTCGATGATGGTGAAGATCCGGTCGAGATTCGATCCGGAGACCAGTTCACGAACGAACTCCGAGGGGCGCAGGAAAACGAGCTTACGCCGCTCTTCCGAGAGACGCCGGAAGAAAAAGACGAAAACGCCGAGTCCGTGACTGTCGATGAAGGTCGTCCTGCTCAGGTCGATTGCCACGGTGCCTGAAGGAAACTTGTAAAGGCTCTCCAGACGCGAGGTGATCTTGCCTATGTTGCCGCCGGTGACGTCTCCGGCGATGTACAGAACCGGTACCGACCTGATTTTCCGCAACTTCAGCCTGAAACTCATCCGATATCTCCCGAAAGACCTATGTCGGGGAACTGAGATTCCCGGCATACATCCATGAATTTAATGATATCGTCGTACAGAACATCGGCTTCGAGCACGAGCACCACGCTCTTTTGCGACGGATATTCGAACTTGATCGCCTTGAGGAGGATACGCAGCCTGTCGAATTGGTACTGCCCCTGCGACAGAGGGACCAGATCCAGTTTTTTTCCCGTTCCGACGATCCTGAAACCGCTTTGCGTGACTATTATTGAAATGTCAAGTTCTTTGCCGTCGATGTTTTCGGCCTCTTCGGACCGGGAGGGAGGAAGCGAGAAATCGACAGTCGCGATATGCGTAAAAACAGCCATGGACACGAGAAAGGGTATGAGCACCATGAAGAGGTTCATTACCGGAGTCACGTCGAGATCGACCTGCTCGATGTTACGTGATACCGCCTTTTCCGCTCGCCTTGTCGCGGGAAAAGCCCGGCGTACCTGTTTTTCGGAGATGTCTTCCGGCATGATCGAAGGTTCCCGCTTTCGTCACAAACGGCGTTGTGCGTAAAGGAAATTGAGAAGTCTCACCGAGCTCTCGTCGATCTCTTCTATGATGGTGTTCGCTTTCGACCCGAGAATCGAGAAAAATACCATGCATGGGACGGCGACGATGAGCCCCAGCGCCGTGGTGTTCATCGCTATGGCTATACCGCGCGCGAGTACGGTCGCCTTTTGCGACGGATCCGCCGCGGAAAGCGCGCCGAAAGCCTCCTGGAGCCCGAAGATGGTGCCGAGCAGTCCCACCAGAGTCGCTATATTGGCGAACAGTGACAGATAATGGGTGCGGCGCTGTATGCGGGGAAGCTCACGCAACGCGATTTCATCGACGGCATTCTGGATTTCATGGTCGGGTTCCTGCTGCTGGAAATGCCAGAGAGCGGATTCCAGTATTGACGAAAGGGGAGTCTTCGCCCGTGCGCACAGCTGTCGCGCTTTTTCCACCTCGCCATTACGGACCAGACGGGTGATCTGGGTGAGGAGCGCCTTCGCATTGACACGGCAATGTATGTAGTAAAAAAACAGCCGTTCTATCATCACGGCGAGA
>CAZGVZ010000512.1:0-3643 GCA_964529145.1 uncultured Fibrobacteraceae bacterium
ACGTGCTCCCTGAGCCTGGAGTTCAGCGGCAGCGGCGGGGTCGCGAATAATGCGGTCGATCTCCGTTACATAGGCGATAAGCCCTTCCCCGTAACGTCCCTCCCGGAACGCAGGGACTATGATGGATTCCTGGAGAACGGAAATACCCGCGTCGGTAAAGATCCCTTCCATACCGTATCCGGTATGTGTCCGGATATTCCGGTCTTCAATGGCAGCGAGTATCAAGAGGCCATTGTCCTGACCCTCCTTGCCGATTCCCCAGCGGTCAAAGAGCGCCTGGGCTTCGGTAAAAATATCCTCCGCAAGAGAGGGAACAATGACCAGGGCGATCTCGACGGAAGTATCCCGCTCTATACCCAGGACCAGATCGTTGATGGCCGCGGTTTCCCCGTCGGTGAGATACCCGCCGATCGAGGTAACATAGCCGGTACCGGCCTCCGTCGGGTCGGGAATATCCGTGGCCGACCAGGGACCGGCCCCGTCATCCGCGGCAAGCGGGGAAAGGATCAGGGCCAGGGAAATAAGCAGGGTACAAAAGATTGTGCGGCACATGGTGGTTCTCCGTTACGAGGGGGTATTCACGTACATTTGTACTCAAGTATGAAGCCTCCCCGGGAATCCGTCAATGCGGACTGACCCCGCCCTGCGTGGCGCCCGCTGCCTCATTCTTGTTCCGGTGAACCGGGATCAGAGGATTCAAACAGGTAGTAGAATTTGCGGTCTTCCATGAGCAGATGCTCTTCAACGACGGTCCTGGTGATGTATTCCCCGAGCTCTTCGAGGGACGCGGTTCCCTCGGTGTACCGTTGAGCGAGATCGTCAAAACCCCGTAAAAGCTCGCGGTGAAGCAGCGAGTGAAGTTGCGCGTCTTTATAGCTGTGCTCCCTGAGAATCCGCTCCTCCCCCTGGAAGTGTTTATCCACGTGATTCCGAAGCCGGATTAACGAATCCCTGAACGACTGTACCTCGGGGTTTTGTGCCGGGATGGGCTCGAGAAGCTCGTTTGCCAATCGGAAGAGTTCGCGGTGATCACGGTCGATATCCGGTTGCCCGGATAGATAGCTGTCCTGCCATGAAAGAGTAACGGACACAAGGTGCGCGCTGGATTTTTCGCCGGTTTCGGCGGTGTAGACCACAACACGGTTTCTTCCCGCGTTTTTTGCCCGGTACATCGCGGCGTCGCTCATCAGGAGGAGATTGCGTGCGTCCCTGCCATGGTCCGGATAGAGCACAACACCGATACTTGCCGAGATTTCGAACGTGATGGTGTCGTTGAACGGGTACGGCTCCTCCAGGGACACGCGGATTTTTTCCCCGACCGCCGTGGCTTCCTCCGCCGAGCGTATGTCCGGAATCGTTACCACGAATTCATCCCCGCCGGTCCGGGCCACCGTATCCGTACCGCGAATGCAGGAACGCATCCGGTCCGCGACCTGCCGGAGAAGCCAGTCGCCCGCCTCGTGCCCGAAGGTGTCGTTCACCGGCTTGAAACGATCGAGGTCGACGAAGAGGACGGCAAACTTTGTCCCGTCGCGCAGCGCAAGGCGCAGGAGCTGGCCGAGCCGGTCTTCCAGGAGGCGGCGGTTCGCGAGCCCGGTCAGCCGGTCGTAAAAGGCCATGTTCCGCACGATTTCCTCGTTCGCTTTCCGGTCGGAAAGGTCACGTGCGAGAGCGACCGTTTTCATCGGTTTTCCCCCATCATCGCAGATGATCGTCATCGATACCTCATAGGGTATCCGGTACCCGTCCTTGTGGGGAACATCAATATCGATTTTTCCGTGCCGTCCTCCGGGCCCGTCCGATTCGATTTCTTTCATCATGTCGAAAGTTTTGTCCCGGACCCGTTCGGCCATTTCGCTGGTCAGGATATTCTCGAGCGGTTGCCCGATGAACTCCTCCCGGGCCCATCCCCAGTTCCGTTCGACCGAGGGACTCACGTATTCGATGATGAGGCCTGGCAGGGATACGACCGTAAACACGTCGCTGGAGTTTTCCGTTACGAGACGCGCCATTTCGTTCACGCGGATGAGTTCGTCGTTGAGCCGGGACATGCCATGCTCGTTCCTGATGTTTTGCCGCCAGCTTCGCCAAAGGAAGATCCCGAGACCCGCGAGCATGACACTTACTCCGGCCAGCACCAAGAGCCATACCCGGACTCGCTGTCCCCATTCCAGGAGGACATCCCTGAGGGGAACCGAAACGCTGATGAGCAGGGGTATGCCGGGTATGGTGTTGAACGCGACGATCCGCTCCTCCTGGTCGGCGGGAGATACAAACCGCTGGATGCCCTCGTACGTAGCCCCGGGCACCAGAGCGTGTTCGAGAACGGTTCCCATTATCACGGGATCGAAGGGAACCCGGTCGAGGAGAACACCGCCATCTTTGGTGAGCGTTATCGCCCCGTTCGGTTTGGGGCGTACGGACTCGTAGAGTGTATTGAGGGTTGGAAGTTCAATGGCCGCGAAGAGTACCGCCATGCCCGCATTTCCCCCTGTTACCGGGTACGAGACGGGGATTCCCCACAGGCCGGTAACCCGGCTCAATACAGGCCTCGAAATGTAAAAACCGCGGGTCGCCGGATTGAGCTGGGCCGTGAAGTATTCGCGGTCGCTCACGTTTGCCCGCGGTGTGTCGCCGTTTTCCGGGGTAATGTAGTACAATCCGCCGCTTTCCGATACGAGCCGAATGTCGATCGGTATACGGACATTTGTCCTGATTATGTTCACGAGACGATGAAAACCTGCGTTCGTACGGGGATCGGCCTCAGGATTGTCCGCGAGCCAGGTGTCGAGCATGAGGAGGTATGCCCGTATCTCCAAAAAAAGGTTTCCGGTCTGTTCCGCGACGAGTTCATTCATGCGCAACAGCTCGTCTTCCGTCCGGGAAATCGTTGCATTTCGCTGATTCACCCCCGCGATAATCGCGGTGGCCCATATAACCACAAGCGCTACCGCGACGAACACAAGGACAAGCCGCGAACTGTCGTGCAGTTTGTCCCTTCGGGGTATTCTTGTATGCGTGTCTCGATCCAAAGAAAGACTCCTTGATGGCCAAACGGTGAATCTCATAATAATCGTACGCTGAATTAATCCTGAAAGCAAATCAAAATACTACATAAAAAACACTGACACAAGATGTCAGGGTTTTTTATGTATGGTGATTCTATACGTACAACTTTCAGGGAGATAATCATGAACGATTTTGAGGAAGGATTCACGCTGCTTGAGGAAAAATTCGGAAACGGAAAAGACAACATCCTGTCCCTTGCGACAATTGCACTGGAACCGGGGAATAATGGTTTACCGCGGCCGGTCGTTCGGGGCTTAGACGCCCTGTATGAGGACGGATTCTTTTACGTTACCACCAACAGCATGTCGAACAAAATGAAACAGATTGACAAGAACCCGGAGGTATCCCTTGCGTCTTCTTCGGAAATGTTTACCGCAAGCGGGCTTGGAAAGAATCTCGGCTGGGTGATGGATCCAACAAATGCGGAGATGCGGAACAAACTCCGGACTGCGTTCGCCGCATGGTACGATTTGGCCAACAAGGAAGAGGACAAGAATTGCTGCATCCTCGCCATCCGGCTCACAAAGGGAACGCTGAATATAAACCACTGGGAAAAGCTGTATCACATGGATTT
>CAZGVZ010000513.1:0-3638 GCA_964529145.1 uncultured Fibrobacteraceae bacterium
GTCCTTTATGTCAGGGTACCGGGACATGGTCGCGTTTACCCGTGTTTTCAAGAGGCAGACCGGTCTGACGCCGGGAGAATACCTGAAAAAAAGGCTGGTGCCGGAAGCCTGGTCATCAATAGATACTGAATAGCACCCGTTACTCAATAAAAAGCCACCGGTATATCCTCATAGAACTTGTCCTGTTCCGACATTTCCATAATTTTCGTTACTACACCCTCTTTGACATTTACCCATACTTCAACGACAGGAGTTCGTGTAATTACGTTTTGGACAATGCTTCTACCGGTAACATCTGCACGCATTTCTGCTTTCGTGATAATGATTTTATATACAGCCCCCTCATAGTTCGGCGCTGAGTCATGATGGCCTCTCGTGCCGATGCCATTCATGGGAATCTCCGCAATATAGCCCTCGCCAGGCAATACATAGTTGAAAAATTTGGTATTCTTGCTCTCCTCCGATGTTTCAATCCTTTGTTTAACTTTCTCGTCTGAGAGTGCGATATCAATAATGCTATGTAACGTGTCTGCCTCGATACGATTGACCGAAATGGTAGCCGAATCGTCTGTATACACGCCATATAGACTACCAATTGTCCAACGGTTAAGTACCGTTGCAACCCCTATTGAAATGGAAAGCGTAACCACATATATCCCCAGCATCACAAGAATCCTTTTCGGGTTTGATTGGGGTAACGCAGGAATTCTATCTGAAAATGGCAGCTTGAATGGCAAGAACATATTCGTTTTGGCTTTATAATCCGTATAAGACTTGCCGAACTTGATTTCGCATTCTTTTTCTTCTGCTCTCGCTAACGCATAGTAGGCAAAAAGCATGGTGACAAACATCAACAACACAATAAACCGCGGCCACAATAACAGTAGTCCGAAGCTGCACAGGATGAAAGATGCGTACTGCGGATGTCTGATGATGTTGTAAACTCCTCCGGTGACAGCTCCTTTTCGAAATAGTTTTGCCGAATAAACCTGTAGTGCCCCTACACAAAATGCGACAAATCCAAATATCGCCAATACACCGCCAATGATATTGTGAGCATTGATAATTGCAGAAGACGTTTGCGTAAAATGAGGCATAAAAAACCGTATCAGCCATGCGAGCAATGGAGATCGATTAAAAAAGTCCAGTGCCGGTCTATACACCGAGTAAAAGTAAACCGCGAATGGACTTGCCATATAGAGAAACTCAAAAGCGATCAGAACATAAAATGCACAAGCGCCCCAAAAAGAGGTTTTAACTGCCCGAACTTCATTATTGGATTTCATCTCTACACTCCTTTGCATTAAAACGAAACAGTAACCACTACCCCGGGGTTTCCGGGATTTAGTACAGGAGATACAGATATCCCTGTATCGGGAACACTCCCTGCCATCCTGAAATCTTTGCCCACAGTACGGCCGATCGCATAGCCCATGAGCGAGCCTGCCACAACGTCAGAAAACCAGTGTGCCGTATTCCCCTCATGCGACGTTATGCCTACTGCCATATACCCCCATACGATTAATCCGGCGATACCAACGAATGGACTTTCATAATAGGACATCAACGTCGAGATGATCGCGGTTGTTGTGATCATATGTCCTGAAGGCCAACCGTAATGAACACCGTTCCTCATGAAACCCCAGTTGAATTCCCGGCTACGGTCTGTTTCCTTCGAGTATTCATATGCATCAGGATTCGGCCTGCCGGTAAATACTTTCAGCAGTGTTGAATACGATACGGCGATAATCATCGATTGAAGTACTGCACATCCGGCTCTATATGTTGTCATATCATCCGATGCCCAGCCTTTGGCAAAAAGGGCGCCGCCTACCACGACTGGTGCGATATATCCGATAAAAAGTGCAGGTTCAAATACAGCATACCGGTCCTTGTTTGAAACAAAATGATTATGAACACGCCGGTCGATGTCCGTCTTGATAATTCCGTATGTTGCAGCGATTCCGGCGATATGGAACAGGCTGTTATAACCGAGAAACATGTTTCCCGTATTTTCAAAAATATGAGTGAATGGGGTCGGTGCGGAAGAGTCATTCACATCCACCGGTAAAATATCGGCCGCATACGCAGTACCGAAATTAGTTGCAACGTAAACCATTGTACAGAACACAAATATCTTCTTCATGACAATTCTTCGGGATTCCGATTTTCGAATCAGCGTCAGGACGAGAAGAAACGCGACAAGCGAAGAAGTAACGAGTGTTTCATTGTCAAGAAAGACCGGGACGATAATACACAATGTTGCGAGTACTGCGGCGCTCCTGATTATACGCGCCTTATTGATAGCCATGAGTCAACCTCCAGCGGGACGGCTTCTGCGTATCCCGATAGAGGTATCATGGTCTTCGATGATCGAAAAAAGAATCAATCGAGTGTTTGATTTATCTCATACTTTTGTATGATTTAGCGCTTTCTTACCGTTATCGCGAAGCAACGCTATCAGCTCATACCTGCTTTTTACGGAGAGTTTCGTGTACGCGTTATGAACGTGACTTTTCACCGTATGTATCGAAATGCATTCGCGGTTGCCGATGTCCTCGTACGATTGTCCCGCGACCAGTCGCAGGACAATGTCCTTTTCCCGTTTCGTGATTCCTGCCATGTCGAGAATCTCCACGCGTATCGGTTCGCTTTCGCTGATGGTTTCGAATGGAAGTTTCTTGCATTGTCTGAAGAATATGAAATTCCAGACCATGAAGAATAATGGTAGTGCGATTGCGATATCAAACCGGACGAGAAGGATCGAATCGAGTATGACGGGAACGACTATTCCCGATGCAGTGAGGTAAATCGCTCGAGCAATGCGGCGCTGCTCATCCTTTACACCTTTTTTCATGACGAGGAAGCTCGTCAGTCCAAGATACGTGAAGGTAGGCAAGAAGATGAGTATGTCCATCCAGTTATACAATGAAAGGAGAAAGGCCGATTGTGAAAACTGAACGTAGAGGAGAACCATACCGATGACGACAAAGTACAAGAGAAAGGAGGTATTGGCCGCGCTGGAATGGCGTGCCACGAGAGTCCGGTTCACGAACAGGATCAGGAAGAACAGAATTACGCATATAAACAAATGCATGACCAGTGTCAGATACTCAACCAGGATTCCGCCCTCCATGACGGAGGTGCAGTAAAACCAGAGGAAATAGACGATAAAGAAAAGAACGATCAATCCCTGTATCTTCAGCAAATCCGCGATAGTAGCGCTCCGGTTTCGATTGAAATGAATATTCAGCGCACCAAAAGTCAGAACTCCCGAACAGACCGCGATCAAGTAATAGAGGGTAAGGATTATTTCTCGCATGCATGTCTCCAGGGGAATAGTATAGCATACTCTTCTTTTTTTGCTTTAATGCTCAATGCAATTTGGCACCGGGAAAGCGAATTGTTCATTTACTCGCAATCGGAATAATAAAGATTGGCGCAACCTGAATCCGGGTTAGCGCTGGATTCAGGCGACTGGAGAGGATTCCCGTTCCTAAAGCGGACTGCTGCGCTCAAGGATCCGGATAAAAAGGTGGTAAATAAAATACAAAAAAATCCCTGATTTTTTATCGATAAGGTATACAACATTCAAGCGGAGGTTCTATGAGTCAAGAATTCAGACCAATCGACGCAAA
>CAZGVZ010000514.1:0-3631 GCA_964529145.1 uncultured Fibrobacteraceae bacterium
AACTTATTACGGCTGGGGATTTCGGCGACCAGATCAAACAGGTCCTTATGCCGACCCAGGATGTCGTTCAGGTAAAGAACGGGAAGAAAACGAAAACGACCCGGAAATTCTTTCCGAGTTATGTTCTCGTGGAGATGGAGCTGAACAAGGAGACCATGCATATGGTTCGGAACTGCTCCGGAGTCACGGGCTTCGTCGGCGGTAACAAGCCGCAGCCTTTGCGCGAGGACGAAGTCCGGAGGATCCTCGGACAGACCGAAAAGGTTTCCCGGCAGCAGATCTCCGAAGTTCCTTTCGAGATCGGCGATGCGGTGAAGATCAAGGAAGGACCTTTCAAGGATTTCGACGGGGTCGTGGATGAAATACATCCGGAAAAAGGCAAAATAAAGGTGATGGTCAGCGTGTTCGGCAGGTCGACTCCGGTTGAAGTCGATTTCATGCACGTTACACCAATAAGCTGATAGCAAGGGGTTAGGATTGGCCAAGAAAGTCGTTGCACAGATAAAGCTTCAGATACCTGCCGGCGCAGCAAATCCGGCGCCACCGGTCGGACCTGCACTCGGACAGCAGGGTGTGAACATCATGGAATTCTGCAAAGCGTTCAATGCCCGCACAAAGGACGGTGGAGGACTGGTGACGCCGGTAGTGATCACGGTGTACGCCGATCGATCCTTCACCTTCATCACCAAGACTCCCCCCACATCGGTCCTCATCATGAAAGAGCTCGGAAAAGAAAAAGGATCGGGAGTTCCAAACAAGGACAAGGTGGGAGAATTGACTAAAGAGCAGGTTCGCAAGATCGCCGAAATGAAATTGGCCGATCTCAACGCGGCGAGTGTGGAAGCCGCTATGAGGACGGTCATGGGTACCGCCAGAAGCATGGGTGTTACGGTCGCCGACTGAACGGCGCCGGGTCGAATACAACAGGAGTCAGTCGTACATGAAACACGGTAAAAAGTATAACGCGGCATATGAGAAAGTCGACAAGACCAAAGAGTACGGTGCCCTGGAGGCCATCGAATTTCTTAAAGCGAATTCCACGGTCAAATTCGACGAAACAGTGGACATCGCGGTGGTGCTGGGAGTCGATCCCCGGAAAAGCGATCAGGCGGTGAGGGGCGCAGCCGTACTTCCCAATGGCCTTGGCAAGACGGTGCGGGTCCTCGTGTTCGCGCAGGGCGATAAGGAAGCCGAAGCAAAAGAGGCGGGGGCCGATTTTGTCGGAGGAGACGACCTCGCTGAAAAGATCAAAGGGGGATGGCTCGATTTCGACGCGGTAATAGCCACTCCCGATATGATGAAAGTAGTAGGGAAACTCGGAAAAATACTGGGTACCCGCGGCTTGATGCCGAACCCCAAGGTCGGAACCGTCACTATGGAAGTCGGTAAGGCGATCAAGGAATTGAAAAAGGGACGGGTGCAGTTTCGTGTTGAAAAAGGAGGAATTCTGCATGCTCCGCTCGGCAAGCTTTCATTCTCGGGCCAGAGCATACTGGAGAACGCGAAAGCTTTCATGGAAGCGGTGACAAAAAGCAAGCCGTCCACCGCGAAAGGACAGTACATAAAGAAGGTTAGCCTGTCAAGCACGATGGGGCAGGGCCTCAAGGTCAACCAGAACGATCTTAAATAATCAGCGATTCGTTACGTATTAATCCCAAAAAAAGGCTAATGACGCATGTCGACCAGATCAGAACGAAACACGGTGATCGAAAAGCTGGAGAAGGATTTCCGTGAAGCGAGCGGATTATATCTCGCCGATAACCATAAAATCAATGTGGGCAAGATTACACAGCTCAGGGCTACTTTCCGCAAAGCCGGAGTACAGTACGTAGTCGTGAAAAACAAACTTGCCCGCAACGCGGTTCAGCGTATAGGCAGGGATGATCTCGCTCCCTATTTCAAAGGCCCAACCGGTGTTGCCTTTGTCAAAGGTGAAAGTACCGGTCCGGCGAAAATCATCCGGGATTTCCAGAAAGAAAACAAGGATCTTCTTCAACTCAAAGTAGCGTGTGTCGACGGTACGGTTTTCAAAGGAGAGGAAGCGCTCAGGCTCGCGGACATACCGAGCAGGGAAGTGCTGCTCTCACAGCTGTTGGGCTGTCTGCAGGCGCCCGTAGGAAATTTCGCGGGAGTGCTGAACGGGATTCTGACAAAACTTACCGGTACGCTCACCGCACTCAAAGACAAGAAAGCCGGTTGATTCGATAACGGATAATCCGAATTCAATAATACATTTCAACGGAGGTTCACTGTGGCTACCTTAAGTAAGGAAGAAATCATTGACGCGATCGGAGGAATGACGGTTCTCGAACTTTCCGATCTTATCAAGGCAATCGAGGAGAAATTCGACGTCAAGGCTGCAGCGCCGGTCGCGATCGCGGCGCCGGTCGCGGGTGGCGGTGCCGCCGCGCCGGTCGAAGAGAAAACCGAATTCGACGTCGTTCTGACTTCAGCAGGCGAAAAGAAGATCCAGGTCATCAAAGTGGTCAGGGCAATCACGGGGCTTGGGCTCAAAGAGGCGAAAGACCTGGTCGAGGGCGCACCCAAGGCCGTCAAAGAAGCCGTAGCCAAGGATGAGGCCGAAAAATTGAAGAAAGAGCTCGAGGAAGTCGGCGCCGTAGTCGAAATAAAATAACCTGCATCGTGAGTGTGACAACGGACAAGCTGATCACCAAACATAAAGAAAAAACCGTACTATGGCACGAAACACCCTTTCGTACAGGGGTGATTCGTGCCATATATTTACTATTTGTAACCGCATCAGCGGTATAAAAATTGAGGGGATGCACTAATGATAGCACGTAAGAGCTATTCCCGTATCAAAAGAGTTGCGGAGCTTCCGAACCTGTTGGAAATTCAGACCAAATCCTATGAGTCCTTTCTGCAGCCCGATACCACACCTCGCCTTAGAAAAAAACAGGGTCTCCACGGAGGCTTTCTGAGCCTGTTCCCCGTCAGTGACGTGAAGGGGTATTATTCACTCGAGTACGACGGATATAAACTAGGCATTCCGAAATATTCGCTCAAGGAATGCAAGGAACGGGGAATGACCTATGCAGCCCCGCTGAAGGTGGATATGTCGCTGCTCGTTTTCGAGCAGGATGGAGAGACGAAAAAATTCGTCGAAAAGATCAGCAACGAAGTGTACATCGGAGAGATTCCCCTGATGACCGAACGGGGGACCTTCGTGATCAACGGTGCGGAACGGGTAATCGTGAGCCAGCTGCATCGTTCTCCCGGCATAACTTTCGACGAGGTGATTCATCCCAACGGCAAGAAACTCCTAACAGCGAGAATCATTCCGCAACGCGGATCATGGGTCGAAATCCTTCTCGATGTCGACGACGTTCTGACGGTCAATATAGACCGGCGCAAAAAAATGCCGGCGACGATCCTGCTAAGGGCGCTCGGATTCAGCAGCGACGAGCAGCTGCTGAGCCTTTTTCACGACACGATGCGCGCAGCGGTGAATGAAAAGCAGAAGGAAAAAGTGCTGGGCAACATCAATGCCCGTACCATTTTCAACGAAGAAACCGGTGAAATCATCATCGACGCGAACGAGGTCATCACCGAGGAGCGGTGGAATCTGCTCAGCGAGAACGGGATCTCGCATGTCGAAATACTCAAGGAC
>CAZGVZ010000515.1:0-570 GCA_964529145.1 uncultured Fibrobacteraceae bacterium
TCCCCTTCCGATGAGGATGATAGGCGTGATGTTACGGTTGTTCTTCCTGATCCGTTTGATGAATTGTTTGATGAGGAGTTTCTCGAAACTGATGAACAAAAAAGAAAGCAGCGCAAAAACGACGTAGAGGGAACGGCTGTTCTCGCTTCTTGGAAGGAGATTGAGAATCGCCGATCCCAGAATGCCCGCGGAGAAGAAGATCATCACGAGCCGGCGGAACAATCCCGTCATCCAGTTGAAATGCATGATGGAAAAGATCGACCTGGTCCAGGCAAAATAGAGGTAGAATCCCACAAACCCCGTCACCAGGATCCAGTTGTCGAGAAGAGCCTGAATACCGGGGGCTCTCTTGAAAACCGCCATATGCGCCAGATAGAAGACAACCGTCAACAGCACGCAATCGAAAGCGGCGATTACCTGTTTTATGAAAGAGGAGTGTTCCTTGAGCATACTTTCCGTTTCATGCCGGTCTGTTCATCCCTGCCGAATCCTACATCTCTTCCTTGAACTCGAATGGAAAGTCAAAGGTCATCACACCGACGGTCTCGGGGATTGACTTGAACCTGATCG
>CAZGVZ010000515.1:580-3630 GCA_964529145.1 uncultured Fibrobacteraceae bacterium
CGTGTGAAGATAGGAAAGGAGGGAGTGCAAAAAAGCTCCATCACCGATTTCCGAACTCTTTATTGCGAGTTTCAACACGTTTCCCCGGGCGCCGACACGAAAGGTCACCACGACGGTCCCGCTGAATACGGTCCCTGACTTGATGCTTTTTTTGTAAAGTTGGGACAGATCGGGGATATGTTTTCCGATCGTGTCGCGGATCGATTCCTGTCCCCGGTACAGCAATGCCGCTGCGGAATTATCGGCAATGGTCTTTTCGGATTTTAGTGTTGCGGAAACCGGCACTCCGGATTCTTTTGAGAAAGAATCCGCCGAATCCTCCACAGAAATGAGCCCGTTCACCGCCTTCTTCAACTGCTCCTCACCCCCAGGAATACCCGGTTCCTTCCGGACAGTGCACTCGATCAGCATCGATGCGACTTCGCCGGGCACTCCGAAAAGTTCTCCGATAAGTCTCGTCAATCCGGAATCCGCCGGGGTCTCAAGGGAATCGCACAAGATCCTCTTCCGGATCCCGGGTACGTCTTTAAAAGTGACAATGGATGGAAGGAGCGCGACCAGGGAATCGCATCTGGATTGCAGGCCGCAGCAATCATTCCCAGGACCGGAAGAAGCCAGAAAACGTTTCGCTGCCTCGAGCACGAGCGCCAGAGCCTGAGGACTCCATTCGGTCCCAGAAAACAGGGATATCCTTTCGGCACATGGCTCGAGTATCGGGTCCAGGGTCGAATCGGGAAGCGCTCCCGCGCTCAAAAGACGGATTCCTATGTTGCGAAGGCGGACGGTATCATTGGCTGCGAGCGGATCGAGATACGCCAGATGCCGGGAAAAGAGCGTATCCTCCTGAAAGACGATCATCGGTATTTCCGGGCTATTCTTCTGACAGGAAACCAGTGCCACTCCATAAAAAATAGCCGCGTAAATGCCTACTCTTCGCATTGAGATCCCCCGTCTTGCGGAATGCTCAGTCTTTCACCGATAAATGAACAAACGGTGGAAAGGAAAGTGTCCCTGTCTCCGTCATTAAAAATATATTTCCACCGCCGTTCGGAAGGTTCCTTTAAAACTTCTTCCTGAAGACGCATCCGGGTTTCCGTTTCCGCACGGCCCAGTGCGTTCTTTTTCGCTTGCAGCCGTGAAAGCCGGGTCTGGAAAGAGGAGCGTACCCAGATCCGTACATCAAACCACGATTCGATATTCCAGAGGGGAATCAGCGCGCCTTCGACGATAGTGACAGGAGTGTCGGTGCAGCAGACTTTCGACTGCAGATACCCGAGCAGCGGCGGATGGACGATCATATTGAATCTTTTCAACTCACGGATATCCCTGAACACCACCCCTCCCAGCCTCGGGAACGAAAGAACCCCGTTTTCAAGGATTCCTGTTCCGTACACGGCAAGAAGCCGGTCGAGAATCACACTGTCCTGCATCAACATCGATTTCGCCTCGTCGTCCGCATGAATGAGGCGATACCCGTTTTTCTCTGCGCAATGGCAGGCGCAGGTGGTCTTACCGGACCCCATATAGCCTGCGATACCGACAATCATACCCATGGAGTGGAAATCCGACCTACCTGTTGAGTTTTGTAATGGTTACCCGGTTGCCCGCACTATTGAAGATAATGCTTTCGACATAATGACGCGCAATGAAAAGCCCCCGGCCGCATGGTTTTTCCAGGTTTTCGGCCAATGTCGGATCCGGAATCGATGCTGGATCGAAGCCTTTACCCTCATCCAGAATGGAAACAGTCGCTTTTTTTTCATCCACGAAATGCCCCACGACCACTTTTTTCACCGGATTTCCGACATTGCCATGGACGAGCGCGTTGATAAGAAGCTCCGTAAGCACGATTTTCATTTTCCGGATACTTTCATCCGGGAAACCTGCGGTATCCATCGCGGCAAGGATGGTTGCCGTGGTGCGGTCCATCTCCTCCAGGTAGTGAAGAAATTGCAGATAGACAATCTGGTCCTTCCTGAAACCGAGCCTTCTCTTCAGAAGGCTTCGCCTGGTCTTTGTCAGAATCTCGGCATAAATGAAGGAGTACTCGCTCGAATCCCGCAGAAAGGCAACCCGCGAATCCCGTTTTTTCACCGCCTTTAAAAGCCCTGAAGCGGAATCTGTCTTCAATCGATTCGCGAGAAACCGCAGGGCGACGTTCTTCTCACCTCCTGTTTTTTCCCCATAGAACATGCGGAAGAATCCATTGGTAAAGACCATCAGACAGTCGCCTTCATCGAGATGAACGCGCTCCTCTCCCGACACCTCCTCGATCGATTCTCCGAGGCTCTGCCCATGTCCGCCGAGGATCGACAACGATCCTTCGGAACGACTGTACACGACAGGAGTCGTGATCCCCAGATTGCAGTAGAGCAGCTCGTTATCATGGAGATCGAGATACCCGAGAAAGGCGGAGAGATGGAGATCGACAGGCATGTTGTCGCATATCTCTTCGTTTATCCGCTCGATGACCGTAAACGGTGTGATGCCGGGACGAATATGCCTTGAAAAGCAGATCCTAGCCATCGCGGACACAAGCAGAGGAAACGTCCCCTCGCCTTGCGTATGGAGCATCAGAAGTGCGAGCGTGTTTTCCGAGACGCGCACGATGTCGAAAAGGTCCCCTCCCCCTTCGTCCGGACTGTTGTGGAGCATTCCGAGTTCCACTCCCTCCACCGAAGGCAGATGTCCGGGCAACATGGTTTTCCGCAACCCACGGACGAGAGACACATCATCGAAGGGAACGGTCGGTGATGCAGCTTGACAGTCCGGCCTGTGATTCCGATCTTTTCGGGGCACGAAAGTTTTTCAACAAAAATATTGCTTCATCGGAAAATGCAACGTAAATTCTACCTGTTGCCGGGCACCGTCATTGTCTCGCGATGCCCGTATCCGGAATGACACCCGGCTCTGCAGTGCATGCAGCGGAAATCCGGTGCTTCGTACTGTCTCCGGCCGTGAACCAGGGCGGAAACCTTTTCAAACCGAAAGATCTCCGCAGCAGTTGTGTTGCGTTAACTCAGGTCCGTCAGGACCAGGTAATCATGCAC
>CAZGVZ010000516.1:0-3628 GCA_964529145.1 uncultured Fibrobacteraceae bacterium
GCTCAACGGCTCAATTTCATTCTGGACAACGGTTCCCGCTGTATCGGAAGAGCTACGGACAATCAGAACATCGGCGCTCGGCTCGTCTATTGAAAAAAGAATGTCCATTTCCAACTTATAAACCGGGAGTATGTATGGGTATGCATTGTGTCAACCGTGGATGGAAGGCGTTTCTGGCTTCCGCCGCCTTTTATTTCTTGATTCAGACGAACCTGACCGCAGCCACCGTCCAGGTCCCCTCAATGGGAATAAAAACCATTGCCGAAGCCATGATGCGTTCACGCGTGGGCGACACCGTATGGGTTGAAAGCGGTGTATACAGGGAACGTATTCTCATTGCGCCTGGAGTTACCCTGATGGCACGGTCGACATTTCAATCCATCATAGATGGAGGAGGCCGCGGTACCGTGGTTACCATGGGAAAAAATACGGCAATCAGCGGTTTTGAAATCCGTAACGGAACGATAGGGATATTTTCGAACGGTTCCGGGAACCAGATCATCTCCTGCCGTATTGTCCGGAACTGGCAGACGGGCATTATCGTTGTACGCCACCTTCCTTTGATCGAAGACAACATCATCGCCTACAACAGAGGATCCGGAATTCAGGGCTGGGATGTCAGATCGACCAACGCGACCATCAACCATAACTCCATAGCCTTCAACTCCAATCACGGTATCGCGCTTGGCGGCAGTTCCGAAATTATCATGGAAAACAATGTCGTCGCTTTCAACGAGAGATTCGGTCTGAAGGTTCTCTCCGACGCCGAGCGCATCCAGGTTTCAAACAACAATTTTTACGGCAATTTGAGGAGTCCCCGCCCTATTCCTGACGGGAATTTCTCATTCAATCCGGCTTTCACTGCTCCGCGGACGAACATGAACTTCAAATCCGATCCTGCCCAGTGCTGTTCGGCGAAAGGTACCGATAACGAAGAACTCGGCAGTCGCATCACCTATTAATCCTCAAGGAAACAACCATGTCAAAAACGTTGTGCAGTCTCTTGAAAAGAGCCTTTTTTTCCGTTTTCGTTTTTGCGGCTTCGGGTCAATTTTTCGCGGTCTCCGCAGCCGGACTGCCCGAAGAGTACCTGATAACCCAGCGGTGGCGTACTCTCCTCTCGTCAAGTTCACCGCTCACCAATCCTGCTTTTATCAACGAGGAAAACTATCTTTCGTTCCGTTTTGCCGGAAGCTCGATCCTCAACACTTTCCTGACAGGAGAATTCGGCGCCGTCTACCCGATCGGTCTTTACCAGTCGGCCGGCCTGACCTATGTCGGCCAGGGGATCGGAAAACCCTACTATGCAACCGATGAATTGGGGCGGCCTACAAATACCCAGATCTATGACAACACCGATTATCTCATGGCGACCTATGCTTACAACATCTGGTCCAAACTGACCATAGGAGTGAATCTGAACCTGTTGCTGCAACGGTTCTATAACGAGGTCAATCCTGCCATAACTCCGGATCTGGGGCTCACGTTCCGCGTTCTCCAGCATCCGCTCGTCGGGAACCATACGCTGGGTATCTCGATGCAGAATCTCCTGACCATACCAAACTCGAAGATAAATCTCCCCACGCTGGCCCGCGTATCGCTGGTCAGCACCTACTGGGAGCGTCAGATCGAATCCTGTTTCGATTTCAGTTTCAAGGATTTGACGGTCAAGGCGACCGAATTCCTTGAGGGAGCGACAAAACAGGAGTGGAACCTCGACGCGAAGGTCGGAGGATGGATTCTGCACATGATCAAGGCATACGGACTGCTCGGTATGGACGAAGAAGCGCTCCGATATCTGGGTATGGCTCTCGGCTTTAATATTCCGTCAATCAACAACGGCCGCGACCTTTCGTTCCTGATTCAATATTTGCATGTCGTAGATGCAGAAGAAGCCGCCTCTCCCGCATCATTCCTGAGTTTTTATGCAAAGGTCGATATCGGCAAACACCGCGAGGAGATTTATGCACGAAAAATGGCCCGCCTCGCCAACCTGCAGCCCAACGATCTCTATATCAAAGCCTGTAATCTTTACGCCGAGGGGAACTACTGGGACGCGTTTTTTATTTTCAGTCAACTATTCGTTGAATATCCCGATTTCTTCAAGAACGACTGGGTCAGCTTCTTTCTCGGCAGCTGTCAGGAGCAGATGGATATGCGTCTGACAGCCGAAGAAGCCTTCAAGAAAATGAAGGAACTTTATCCGCGCAGCGCTGCGGTCCCCTTCGCCGACCTTGGGCTCATGCGTGTATATTACAGGGATGGAAATTTCGGCGCGGTCGAGAGCCAGTTCAACGAGCTGAACAAACTCGGCGTACCTGATTCGATCAAATATCACGGTTACTACTACATGGGTGAAACCGAGCTGAAAAAAGAGAGCTATTCAAAAGCCATACAGCTTTTCGATCTGATTCCTGAAGACCATCCGGACTTCGTTTTCGCACAGCACAGTTCAGCGATCTGTAATGCCGCGACCGATAACTTCGAAGGCGCGATCTCAAACCTGGAAAACTGTATTCAGAGCCAGGCGGTCACCAACGCGCAAAAGGAGGTCGTCAATCGTTCCTACGTATTTATAGGTTACATTTTTTATGAGGAACTGACGCAACAGGAAGGCCCGCTGGCCAAGGCGGTTACGGCTTTCCGCATGGTGCCGAAAACGAGTTATTATTACATCGATGCTCTGCTCGGGTTGGGATGGACCGCTCTCAAGGCGCGCCAATGGAACGATTGCAAGAGCGCGGGGCAGGAACTGGCCTCGATTGCCGAGAACCCGGTCATGAAGGCCGAAGGCGCATTGCTGGAGTCGTACGCCTATATGATGGAGAAAAACTACAGCGGAGCGGCAACGGTTCTCGCAGGTGCCTCCAAGGCGCTAGACGGTTATCAGATGCCTTCGCAGGCTGAGCTCATGTCGCGCCAGGATGAGAACAATGCCCTTCGCGGAAAATACACGGATGTCGCCCGTAAAGCATACGACCTCGGTACTTCGCGCCAGTCGGAAATAGTGCTCAAACAGATCGACAGTCTGCATGCGCACCAGAAGGATTTCAAGGTTAAAATAGACGAATTCCTGACGTATGTCGATTCGTATGAACGCGGAACGTTCTTCTCGCGCAATTTCGAGTCGGTCAAGGAAGACATCGATTATGCCCTGGCCAAATCGCAGAAACTGGGAGGTCAGATAAAGGAACAGAAAGCGATCGAACAGTTCAAGAGCGATGACGAAAAGATCGAGGAGGAGTTGAGAAAAGCGCAGGAAGCGCTGCAGAAGGAAGAGGAAAAGGCGATGAAGAAAGATTCCAAAAAGGAAGAATCTTCCAAACCGGAACCCTCACGTAAACCTGAGAAGAAAGATGCACCTGCTCCCGAACCCGAACTAGAGCCCGAACCCTTGCCGATGGACGATCTTCCTCCTGAAGAACTTCCCGAGGAGGAAGGCTGGGACGAATAGGTGACTTGATCCAAACCTAGTGGAAAGAAAGCCTCCCCCAGGGGAGGCTTTCTTTTTTGGATCACTGTTCGCCTTTGGCCGTAAAGCTCAAGTCTGTGATAGATGAACCGAAATCCCGCCAATCAACTACCACGGCTAAAAGCCGTGGTCCGGCTTGAGCGGGCCAAGCGGTAT
>CAZGVZ010000517.1:0-3620 GCA_964529145.1 uncultured Fibrobacteraceae bacterium
CAGGAAAGTCCTTGCGGCCTATCCTGACAATTACAACGCCTATTTCCATATGGCACAGATCCGGTCGGAACAGAACAGACCGCGACTGGTCATCTACAATCTCAAAAAAGCGCTCAGCTACAATCCCGGGTGGAGCAAGGCGCAGAAAATGCTTGCCGCAGCCCTGGAGAAGGATGGACAGTACCAGAAAGCGATCCTGGAACTCCAGCAGTATCAGCAGGTAAGCGATCCTGCGGAACGCGACAGCGTTCAACGTGAAATCGACCGTTTGATAGGACTCGTGAGTTCCGGGAACGCGTCCGCCGGAAACAAACAGGATATAACCGTTACAGCAAGAACGGGAGAGGACACCGTCTCAGCGGCCATTACCCGGGGTACTTCGGATGCGCGCGTGAAAAAGCCGGCGGAGCCGGGCAAACGACCCGCGAACAGCTTCGTGACGGCCGACGCGCAGTTCGATGAGGCCGTGGAACTCTATAACCGGGAACGCTTCAAGGAGTCTCTCGTGCTGCTCAGGCAGGTTCTCGCACGCAGACCCGGGCATGCAGGCGCCTATTATTACGCCGGTCTTATCCGCTACCGTGAAAAACAGTACAGAATGGCTATCGTCAACCTCCGGAAAGGTCTCGACTTTCCCGAAACGGGCATTAACGCGCATTTCTACCTGGGAAAGATATACGGAGAGCAGAAACAGTATGGACAGGCGATCGCGCAACTTTTCAAATACATCAAAAAATCCACTTATGAACCGGGTAAGGAGGAGGCTCGCAAGCTTATCGAGTCATATCGGAGCCTTGGCGGTTCCGCGGTTCTGGAGGCACTGGCGCCCGGCGCGCCGGCCACGACGGCAGTCACGGATACGATGCAGCCGAACGATCGTTTCCTTTCACTCGAGGTCAGGATCGACTCCCTGTTGACGATGATGACCGTGGATACTCTTTCAGACGCCGGAAGGAAGCTGCTTGGAGGAATCCGTGAATTCACGAAGGGCAATTATGACGGTGCTATCATCGAGTTCAAGAAAGTGCTGGCGACTCATCCATCGGGAACGGTGGCGCTGAACTGTCTTTACAATATCGGCATATGCTATCTCAGACTCCGTCTTTTCAAGGAAGCTGAAAATCAGTTCCAGCAGGTATTAGAGAGACACGCGCAGCACCCAGCCGCCTCCAAAGCGCTTTTTTTCAAAGGGATCACTGCCCTGGAGAGATCGGAATCCGCGGTCGCGGAAAAACTTTTCAGGAAATTCATACAGGATCATCGATCTCATGAATGGATCGGGAATGCCTACGAAAAACTCGGTGACGCATATATAGACATGGAAGACCGGCGTAAGGCGGTTGACGCCTTTTCCCAGGCCGTTTCCCTGAGTTCCGGAACCGACGACAGGGTGGCCGTACTGTTCAAGCTCGGAAAGGTGTTCCAGGAACTCGGAAACGGAAAACGTGCCATCGAGACGTTCCAGCGCGCAATCGATACAGGGGAGAAAGCCTCGGTGTACATGAGGGTTCCGGACAGTTACTACCGGATAGCCGATGAGTGCTACAGGATGAAGGATTATAAAAAAGCGCTCGACGCCTATTTGAGGGTAACCCGCAAATATCCGGCCTTCCAGGAAACTCCGTGGGGGCTCTTTCAGATCGGAAGCATCTACAAACAGCTCGGTAAATATCAGGACGCGATCGACATGTTCAAGGAACTCATGAAAAAGTATCCGGAAGATTACTGGGCGAGGCAGGCGCAATGGAAAATGGAGGATACGATCTGGGAACATGAATACAAGGCGGTATTGCGATAGTGCCACGGTTCCATGGAATGCCTGAGCGTGCGTCCCCGGTACATTACCTGCCACGGTGAGAACCGGCGTGGAATCCTTTCCGGATTTTCAAAAGGAATCACGGCTTTGTGTCCCGTAGCGATTGATTCGCGTTTGCGCGACGGCCCTTTTACCTCTTAAGAAACGTTGCATATGGCTTTTGGCAATGATACAATACTCCTTGAGCGATTGACCGCGTCGTACCTCCGTCAGCTCGGGTATTACACCGATCTGCGGGATGCGGTGCGCGGAATTCTCAGCCGGCTCGTGTTGTCGCAGGGCGATTTGTCCAGGCTTGCCGAAAACCTGGAGAGGAAACGGGAGCTCCTTGCGGCGATCGAAGCCGAAAGGGGCCGAATCGCAGGGGAAATCGAAGAATGGCAGCAAAGAAAAGCGCTGATATCGCGCGACGGGGCTGTCGACCGGTTCAACGAGATTCTGGAGCGGGTTACAGATGCCATACGTGGCTTTCTTGATGATGAAAAGCAGCTTCAAAATTATCTCAGCGGCATTCTATCCAGAGCACCCGGCTAAGGGCCTGCGCAGAGGCGACTTGAATGTTCTCGTTTGTTTCTGTGCCGGAATCCTGCGTCACGGTCCAGGGAATATGGTCCGATTCCCGCCATGTATGCCGCGTCCGCGCTCCGTGTTTCGACAAGCACTCTGCGAATGGATCCGTCCGGCCCTTGCCTGCGCAGGACCTGATTTTTTTTTCCAGCCTGCCGGATTTCACGTGGACTCCCCGGGCAGTCGCGGGTGACCAGGGATGCCGAACGAACCTGCACTGACCACGGAACTGTCACCGGAACTTCTGGCGTCTTTTCAGAAGGTGTTCGAAAATTTCCAGCTTCGTGCGGAAAAACTCGGCCGGGCGTACGCGTCGATGCGGGAGGACTTCCGGAAAATCAATCTAGAACTGGACAGTAAAAACAACGAACTCCAGGATAGCCTCTACAGACAAGAAAAAATGCAGACCTATCTGGACAGCATTCTGCAGAGCATGGAGAACGGCGTTATCGGAATCGACGTCGATGGAAACGTCACACATTTCAACAGGGCGGCTTCCGAGACCACCGGATTCAGTGCGTCCGAGGTGCTGCATCGGCCTTACCGGGTTTTCCGGTCTGCCGAAAAGGGTGAACCCGAAATCCTCCGTCTCCTCCGGGAGGGCAAGAACCGTCTTACACACGATGAAAAGGTGTTCTGGCACAGGGACGGACACCCGGTGCCGGTTTCCTGTCATCAATCCTTGCTGCGCGACAAATCCGGAAGGATACTCGGCGCTGTCGAGATATTCAGCGACATATCTAAAATCAAGGCTCTCGAGGCCGAGATGCAGCAGACCCGCACCATGGCTGCCCTGGGGGAGATGTCCGCCACCGTGGCTCATGAGATACGAAATCCTCTCGGAGCCATGGGAATGTGGACCGCACTCCTCGAAAGGGATTTCGAGGAGAACGATCCCCGCAGAGCGACACTGGGGAAAATCGTAGAGGGCCTCTCCAGGCTGAATAAAATCGTATCGAATCTGCTGGTATTCACCCGTCCCACGAAAACCGAATCCAGGAAAGTCGACATTGTCGGCATCGTGGAGGAAATCATGGATTTCGTGCGGATCGAAATCGAGCGGCTCGCACAGAATGTGACAGTGACCGTCGAGCCGGATCGCAGGGAACTGTTCGCTCTCGCCGATCCGGAAAAGATCGGACAGGTTCTGCTCAATCTCTCCCTCAACGCGATCCAGGCGATGCCGGAGGGAGGATCATTGAGTGTGGGTGTCTCAGATGGGGGAAAAGGCTTCATC
>CAZGVZ010000518.1:0-1209 GCA_964529145.1 uncultured Fibrobacteraceae bacterium
AGGGCCTGCCATTGCATCCACTCCGCCCGGAAGAATGAAATAATTGTAGACTGTACGCGTCAACAGCCGCCAGCCGTTCGATACGGTCCTGATCTCGACCGAATGCACCGCGTAACGGTGATTACGGATCTGCAGCTCGATATGCCATTGCGAGCTGCCCTCTTTCCAGTGAAAAGCCAGAGGACCGGAGTCGGGACCCGGAACGTAGCGCCAGGTTATCGGTACTCTTCCCCTGCTTCGCTCGGCGATCATGTCGAAAGTACCGGGCCCAAGATCGATGTCGCCTTCGCTGCATTCGGGACACTCATCATCGATGAATGCCGTCACCTCTCCCGAGGGGCCGTAAATATGCACCCATGTACCGCAGGAAGCGGCTGAGTCGTAATCGTGACGGTTCATGGCACCATGATACAGAGGCTGGCTGTCCACCGGAAATCCGCAATGCCCGAACGCGCCGTCGCCATAGAAAGTTGCCTCGCCCTGATGTAAGACAGACCCGTCGTCCACCGCGGCGAAAATCCAGGGTGCGACATATGACAATAGCAAAATAGCGGCAGGAAGGCCCCGCATTCACCGTCTCATCTGAGGGCGATTTTGACCGAATAGATTGACGAGGAGCGATCGGACCGCGACACCCGCAGGCGGACCAGACAGGTCCCTTTCCTATAGACCGCGCCACTTCTGCTCCGGGGCAGCCACGAGAAAAACAGCGGTCTTTTGTCGAAAACCGAAATACCCGCAAAATCGACATTCTCCCGATGGATACAATCCCCCACGTTGTTGTATACGGCCATGGTCCCTTTTCGCTCATCCCCCCGGGGGATGTACTGAAAGGTGACCCTTTGTCCCGGAGGAACCGGGTTGGGAGCTGCTGTAAACGTAAGCCCGTTCACGCCCGCGGAATCCTTTGCGGACATCCGTGGCGCCTTGACCGCGACATGCTCGAGGACCCTGACGATGCAGGGGATCCGGACAGGAGATGGCCGTACCGGATCATTATGATACACGAGAACCGTATCAACATGATTTCCGAGCTCGAGTCCGGCGGCGTGCGCCGTGGCGGCGTCGTCGGGGGTGAGGGTGTCGTAGAGGGTGACCTGCGCCGTCCGGCCCAGCGAGCGACGACCGATGGCGCGGCGGCCTTCGACGAACGCGTCCACCGCGTCGGCCGGCCCGGTCACGGTTGCCCCGCGCGAGCGCAGGGTGTCG
>CAZGVZ010000518.1:1219-3617 GCA_964529145.1 uncultured Fibrobacteraceae bacterium
GCGTCGACGCTCACGGTCAGCGGACAGGTACCTCCTCCCGCGGCCCGGGAACTGAGCGGGAGAAGCGTTACAGGAGGCCCCGCGGCGATCTGACGGTCCGAATTCGGTTTCGACAGGGAACCCTTGCCATTGCATATCCAGTCGGGGAACGAATCGGCATCGAGATTTCCGTCCCGGAAAACGAAAGAGCTGCAGAGTTCGACTCCCTTTCCACGCCAGGCCGTGCCGCCGGCGGGAACGTCCGCCCTGCCGGTTGTCTTGACAAAATCGACACCGCGGCCGGCCTGGTCGAGAAGCGTCACTGCGATCTCGAGAAAGTCGCTGAACAGCCACTGAACGTTGAGACCGAGATACCCAGCTGAAGAGTCGTTCTTTTCGAGATCGTTGATCACGAACACCGCCCCGCTCTTCAGGATGAATCCTTCAGGAAAAAAGTAGCTTCCCGATGTTCCCTTGCTGTCGTTCCACATCAGCTGCCATCTGCTCATGTCTATATCGGCGCCGCCGTTCCAGATCTCCACCGCATCCGGGGCCTGCGCGTCCGCGCCCACGGAGAGTTCGTTGATTTTCACTTTGCCCAACTGTCCGACGGTGGTTACCGCGATTTCAAGATTTCCGGTGCCCGTATTCGCTACCGTCAGAGGAACGGTTTTGTTTCCGCCTCGCTCGACGGTTATTTCCAGCGCAGTTTCCGGGATTGAAACTGCGGGCTTCTTCCGAATCGAAAACAATCCCGAAATCGACGAGGGGGAACCGTCGCTGTCGGCGATTTTCATCACGCAACTGTCGCTTTCGACCACCGGAACGTACCAGCGGTATGTGGTATCTCCGGCCGGAAGGGTCGCGACTACAGGTGTGAAGGTCTTACCTCCGTTTGTACTGTAAGAAAGATCGATACCCTGAACCGTCACTCCGCGGCTGCGCCACATGACAGCTGCAGTATCCCCCGCATACAGGATATCCGACTCCTCGGGTGAAACGAGAGCCAGAGCCGACTTGAGCCCGAACACGACCGAAACGGCATGATCTCCACCGATATTTTCCATTATGATTGTGTCAAGAAGGGCCGAGACGTTTCCGTCCACTGTGATCGCGTCGGTCTGGTAGCCGCTGTCCGGTTTTATCGCGAAACGGATCGTGCTGCCCCCGACCACCCTGATTTTTCCGGAGGGATTGATACTGCCATGTTCCCCCGCAGACGCGGTAACTGTATACATGATTGACGCGATCTCGCCGATGCTGAATGTCATCGTATCCCCCACGCCGCTCATGTTCCAGAGTTTCAGCCCGGATTTCGACCCGTTCCACCAAAGCGCGGCCGGAGCGGTTTCATCATCGAAACGATCCTTGTACCCCGCCCTGAAAAGATCTCCTCCGCTGCCGGTATTTCGCGCGCGTTCGAGATCGAACTGGTTGTCGGCCTGTTCCAGAGAGACCAGATAATGGGACGATGCAGTACGGCGTTCGTCATTGTTTGAGCCGTTGCGGTCGACATGCCATACCATGAACCCGGAATCCGGGAGCGTACGGTTCCGGTCGACTCTCCTTCTGCTTTCGATGTAGAACATTTCACTGCTGTTGTTCTTGTTCCGATAGATGAAGGTTGCGTTCGTGTTCGGAATGTGGCTGAAAACCATCCCTTCCACCATGTCGGTGATATCTGTAACCACATCCCACCCGGAATGATCGCGCAGGTACGCGCAGGGCGGGACCGGATTCTTTGCCCCGGTCTGGCACATGATGCAATACTCCCCCACGCCCGCCGACTCACCGCCGTAATCGTAAAGATCGGGCCATTTGAACAGCATATGACCGTTTTCATGACAGAATGTCCCGATTCCCAGCGAGGAGCCCAGAGAGGAGATCTGGTATTTGCGGACCGACAGGCCATTGACCGAAAAACCCATGATTTCGCCCTGGTGCGGCCACAGTCCTTCCGACCATCCCTGGCTTGGCGACCCGGAGTACATGATGTTCACGGCCAGAATCCGTTTCCTGGAATCGATCGAAAGTGTGGAAAAGTCGAATCCTTCGTTTTTAAGCCAGTTAAGGGCTTCGGTGATCAATTCCTGCGCCCGGACACCGAACGAAGCGCTCGCATTGTCGTAGTAACTCTTGGCATTCCTGGCGCGGTAATAACCGGTCACCACATTCTGATAATCCACCTTTCCGCCCGACACGTCGAAGAAATAGTCGCGGACCGACCCGCTGTTGCGGTCTCCTGTGTATCCCCGTTTGTTGACGAAGTCCCTGATGGTATCCACCGGATAAGTGGCGAACTTGTCGGAGAAATCGATGAGGATCGTCAATCCGGTGAATTTTCCGGTTATTGCGGTCACGCCCTGCAGAGGCCGGATCTGAGATGATCCCTCCTCCCAGTCGTCAGACGGAGGGGCCG
>CAZGVZ010000519.1:0-2136 GCA_964529145.1 uncultured Fibrobacteraceae bacterium
TGTCGGCATCCCGGCCCACTCCTTGGCCCCTGTCCTGTCGAATGCGCCTTCACTGCGGAACCCCGACAAAGAACTGACCGGGTCATGGTTCCACGATGAAATGGACTGTGTTCCAATTTTGAACGATCATACAGTCTTGATCCTGTCAATGAAGAAGAACCTGCGGAAAAAAAAACGGCCACAATTACGCAACAGCTTGAATTCGCGTGGAATTCGGGGATGCGGTTCTTCTTTCCGGAAAAAACCGGGTGTCTGGCACGATTTTTGGAATTCCTAAAAACAAGAAAATATCAAGCCTTAATCGGACGACAAATAATCGTCCTAATAAGGCCTTACCAATGCAAAGGAGGTGTCGTATGAGAAGCCTTGTTCCGTGGAGGCACAAAGAAAGGAATGCGACGCCGGCTGCCTGGAACGACGACTGGTTTGGCCGTGCGCTGCAGAACCCTTTCGAGGTTTTCTTTTCTCCTTTTCCGGTCTCATTCACATCCCGCATGCCTTCGGTCGATGTCTCCGAGGACAAAAGCGCAGTGACTGTGCGCGTCGAAGTTCCCGGTATGACAGATAAGGATTTCGACCTGTCCTGGCACGACGGGATTCTCAGAATCAGGGGAGAGAAAAAGTCTGAAAAAGAAGAGAAAAAAAAAGGAAAGCATTATCGGGAGTGCAGCTATGGTTGCTTTTCGCGTGATATCGACCTCGGGAATTCTGTTGATTGGAAAAGCGCCAGGGCGAAATTCCGGCACGGCGTCCTGACGATTTCGCTGCCTAAAAATGAAAAGACGGGTAAATCGATCGAGATCAGGGTGAATTAAAAACAAACAGGAGGTGAAACATGTTGTGGAACGTGGATGTATGGAGTGAAATGGACCGGCTCCGAAGGGAGATGGATTCGCTGTTTTCCGGGTTCGAGCGCTCGACCGGCGCGAAAACCTATCCATTGGTGAATGTCTACGATGGAAATGACGAGATCGTGGTCACCGCGGAATTGCCCGGAATGAACAAGGAAAAGGTGAACATCACATTTTCGGACGGTGTTCTCGCGATTTCGGGCAGGATCGAGCAGCCATCTTCTCTGAAGAACATGACGGCGGTTCGCAGGGAGCGCTCTTCCGGCGATTTCGAAAAAACCATTCGTATTCCGACGAAAATCGATCAGGACAAAATCGCGGCTTCGTTCACCGACGGCATATTGAGCATTACGCTGCCGAAGTCCGAGGAAGCAAAACCGAAAACCATTCAAATCGAAGCGAAGTGACACAGGAGGTGATTATGACAGAACTTGAAAAAAGAAAGAAACAGGAGGTCGAAACCACCGCTGCGGAGCAGCTCCAGCACAGCGGGGCCGCCTACAGTCCGGATGTAGACATATACGTATCGGAAGATGCGGCCGTTTTCGCGATCGATATGCCCGGAGTGGGCAAAGGTGACGTCACCATTCAGGTTGACGAAACCGATTCACTCGTGATCCGTGGGAAGAACGGCCATAAGGAACCCGGGAATGCGGTGATACGCCAGTACGAAGCCGGCGACTATTACCGGGCGTTCCAATTGTCGGATGAGTATGACAAGGACAGGATTTCGGCGAAACTGGAAAACGGTCTGCTGGAAGTGACGATACCGAAACAGGAGAAAGCGAAACCCAGAAAAATCGAAATAAAGGCATGACGTGTTTGAATCAACGTCAAAAGTCGGCAGGTACGCGGATCGGGCTGATGCCCGATCCGCGTACCCGTGATTTTTTGGGCCGTGCAATCATGCGGATCGGTGTTCAGGCGTACGCGGTCGACAACCGCCACTGGAAAATAGGTTATATGCGGAGGTCCACGGGGGGATCTCGAGGGTGCTCTTCACAGGCAGGTATTCTGAACCGACCTTCCGTCCTCAAGAAAAGTTTCCGGGGCGGTCCCTACTTCACCCCAGCCACTGCCTCGGCGATATTAAGCAGGTGCTCCTTTATCCTGCGGTACCCGGTCAGGATGTCGGGAAACACGGTGCAGATCAGGGGATCGAGCTGCTTGCGGGAGAGTTTGTCGAGATGGCGCGAACGAAGTTCCCTGAACAGGTGTGTGACTTCCTCGCTTTGCGGATGCGCAACGGCGAGAATGGCTCTGTTTCGCCCCTTATGCGCATCAT
>CAZGVZ010000519.1:2146-3612 GCA_964529145.1 uncultured Fibrobacteraceae bacterium
GCTTCGCATTTTCGAGCCGCAGCTGCATTTTGAGGATCGCAGCACAGTAATCGCTGATCGATTCGTATTCGTCTGCACGACGCAACTGTTCGTGAATCTCCTTCGCAATAGACGACGGAAGTTCGGTCGTGAGCAGCCTGGTGAGAAAGACAACCACCTCCTTTTGCATCGTGTCGAGCTGTTCTTCGTACCTGAACATGGCCTGTATCTTATCTTTTTTACTGTTGCCCGGGCCATTGTCGATGATTTCCCTGAGCAGATCGAGCATGGTGCCCGCTATCTCTCCCATCTTCAAGATTTCCTTGCGCGACATCTCCACCGAAATCGCGGGGGAGTCGAGCATGCGAACATCGAGAGCCGTGAGCGCCGGAGCCTCGGAGACCTCCTTATCCCTGAAGAGTGTCATCAACAATGAATTAAGGTGCTGTGTGAACGGAAGAAATGCCGTCACGAACAGCACGTTGAATATGGTATGAGAGAGCGCCACCCTGGTCGCGATATCGGCCGAGGAACTTATGATGACATTGAGAAATGAAAGATAGGGAAAAAAGAAGGGCAGGATGAACATTACAGCAAGAATTTTTATGAAGATATGTGCGTAAGCCACTCTCCGGGCGCTGAGATTCATGTTGAGCGATGCCAGAAAAGCGGTGATGGTCGTACCGATGTTCTGTCCGAGCACCAGTGCGACCGATGTCTCGAAATCGATCACTCCGGTACGTGCGAGCGTGATGGTGATAGCGATAGTGGCGGAGGAGGATTGAATTGCCGCGGTCACGAGCGCGCCTGTCAGGATGCACTTGACAACCCCTGCAAAATTCCTTGGGGAGAAACGGGAAAAAAGCGCGATGAAATCGGTATTCGCCCTGAGCGGTTCCACCCCTGCTTCCATGAGAAGCAGGCCGAAAAAGACCATCCCCAGTCCCATGAAAAGCATTGCGATGAACCGCATCCGCTCACTGGAGGTGAAAAGGTAGAAAAATCCGGAGACACCGACGAGAAGGAGTCCGTATTTGGTGACCTTGATCGCGACGATCCAGGCGGTCACGGTGGTCCCGATATCCGCGCCGAGAATGACTCCGATCGATTGACCGAGGGTCATCACTCCCGCGTTCACGAGACCTACGAGCATGACGGTGGTAACCGAACTGGACTGTATCAACGAGGTGACGAACAATCCGGTTCCGCATGCCTTCAGCCGGTTGTCGGTCACCATGGAGATCATACGGGCCAGACGCTCCCCCGCGGTCGCCTGTACGCCGTCGGAGAGGTATTTCATTCCGAGGAGAAAGATGCTCAAACCCCCTACGACATTCGAAACCATCTGAATGATCATGGGGATGGTCAAAGTGGTGGTTTCCATCTCGGTATCCTCGCGAAGTATCCATCAGTTCCACGCGACACGAAATCGGGCCGGTGCTCCCTATCGGGTAAGTCGTGAATATAATCCATAAATTCCCGGCTAG
>CAZGVZ010000520.1:0-3612 GCA_964529145.1 uncultured Fibrobacteraceae bacterium
CGAACGGCAGTGAGGTACCATCGACCGGAGGGAGATGAAATCCAGTCGCCCCGACGGTGATTTAAAAAGGGTTGTAAAAATTATTTACAATAATTATCTTTTTTTACAATTTGATCAATTACATTCCTTTTATAACCTAATGCTGCATTGGCATTACAATTGCTATATATTTTGAAATAACTCGCTATTTCAAGTACCAATCTGTACAATTTTATTGTAGTACCAACGTAAAATTTCATGGGAATTTTATAGAAAAACAGAATATGCCTGTCTATAAAGATATTGTTTTCTCAGAACATTGCAAAGAGAGGCAAAAGCAGAGAGACATCACTCATTCCCAAAAAATTACAGCGATCAAAAAACCCGATGGAGAGATGCCGACCAAAAGAACTGACAGAAAAAAAATTTGGCGTAAGTTTGACGGATCGAGGCTTGTAGTCATTCTGAGAGAGGTTAAAAATGGAGAAAAGGCAATTATCATCACATCATATTGGAATTAGTATCGAACAATCAGATGAAGGAATAGAGGCAATCTATTTCAAACTGAAGGATACTAAAGTTGAAAAAAGTAAGGAAGTCGGACCAAATGGAGAGGCAATAATTGATTTCGATAAAAATGGAGATGTCGTGGGTATTGAGATGATAGAGCCAGGTACAGTATGGGTTAAATTATTCAACAAAATCCGTAAAGAATATAAAATAAAGGAACTTAACAAAGTAAAATTAGATTGTTTACAGGAAGCCTTCGCGTAGTTTTCGACTTTAATTGATAAATGAGCTGAAAACACTACCCCTTCCTTATTCCTTTGACTTGATTATCGTTTTTAAATAGAGTCTCTCGGGATTTCCCGAGTGACTCGACAAGATTTCCATCACCGAACCGGATCATGAGTGGTGCCCATTGCCCTGGAAGTCTTCCGGTGGGGGCTCCATGGAGGATGAGCCATGTTCCACACTGGACCGGGGCACAGGACCAGCCGAAACCCCGCGAAAGCGGCCTGGCCCGCGGTGGGCGCGGAGCCGGATTCGAAATGAACTTCCGGGCTGGTAATGAGATAAAAAAGGTATCGTCCAGGAGCAGTGGTCCTCAGATTCCGGACGGCAGGGCTTGATTCTTCCCCTTCACGAAGTATTTTCCCTATTCCACAATAGGTCTCAATACGGCAGCAGTCATGATGAATCACCTTCATCCGCTTCATCATATAATCCCGGAACAGCAGGATATCAGGGACGCAACTCTGAAATTGTCCGATAAAATGGCGATCTTCGCCATTACCTTCGGTTCGATTTCCACGATCGGTTCGCTCTCGCGAATACTCAGATTCGATCTGACATGGGATATTCTGCTGGACCTGTGCGCCTACATTTTTCTGGTAATCATCATTTTAGTGCGACGGAAGCTTCCCCTTGTTACGGTGATCGTCCTCTGCCTGGGCATCCTGACAGCGGCCAGCTGCATAGGCTTTTTTTTCTCGGGTCTGCTCACCGTCAATTTCGCCCTGCTCACCAGCTGTTGCGTCGTCGCGGGCGCCCTGCTCGGATACCGCACCGGACTCGCGCTGCTTTTCGGCAGCATAGGGCTCATAGCCATCCCCGCGGTCCTTTTTTCGATGGGCAAACTCGAGAACGTCTACGATCCCGGTACCTATTTGAGAACTCCCCACGCGTGGGTGTCCCATCTGAGCGGTTACTTCATTTACGCGCTTGCCGGTCTGATGGTGATACATTTCATTCAGAACCAGTTGTGGGATTCACTAAAGAAACTGCATCAACGATCCGGCCAATTGCATACAAGCGAGAAAAAGTACCGTCTTCTCGCGGAAAGCATGCGCGACGTGCTACTGACGATCGATCCGGATTTCATGATTACCTACGTAAGTCCTTCAGTCTCGGGCCTGTTCGGATTCACTCCCCTGGAACTGACGGGCACTCCGGTCGAGAGTCTTTCGGGGGCGACCGGCGGTGCGACCCTGACGGAGATCTTTACGCGTTACCTAGCGAACCCTGAACTTCAGAGCGAGATACCTTTCGAATTTCCGTTCAGGAGAAAGGACGGAACGGTATTTCCCGCAGAGCTCACCCCCTCCCCCATCCGAGACGGTTCTGAAACCTTCTCGGGGATTCAGGCAATACTCCGCGACATCAGCGAGAGGAAAAGAGCCGAGCGGGAAAAAGTGGCACTCGAAGAGCAACTGCATCAATCGGAAAAGATGCAGATGATCGGTCAGTTTGCAGGTGGCATCGTTCATGATTACAACAATCAGCTCGCTGGGATCATGGGATTCGCCGAGCTGATCAAATCGGAATATCCGCAGGAATCCGAAACGCACGAAGCGGCGAATTCGATCTTGAATATCGCCAGAAGAGCGGCCGACCTCACAAGCCAGCTGCTTGCATTCGCACGTAAAGGCAACTATGTGTATCAGGACATCGATCTTCATTTCATAGTCCGTGAGATTGTCTCCATCCTCTCGCACAGCATCGATCCCTCGATCATCATCGTCCAGCGGCTCGAGGCTTCCCCGACCTATTCCAAGGGAGATCCCGGACAGATCCATAATGCACTGCTCAATATCGCGCTAAACGCCCGGGATGCCATGCCGCAGGGAGGAACCCTGCTATTTACCACCAGGACAACCACCGTAGGCGAGGAGTTCCGGTCGCGGTTCCAGAAAGAAATTTCACCCGGTCGGTATGTGCAGATCACGATCTCAGATACCGGGCACGGGATCGAGGAGACGATCATGGATCGAATATTCGAACCGTTTTTCACCACCAAAGCGCCAGGCAAGGGTACCGGAATGGGTCTGGCTGCGGTGTACGGGACAGTCCAGGCGCACAAGGGAATAGTGGATGTCCGCTCGGAGGTATCGAAAGGGTCGTCATTCCATATCTATCTTCCGTTGTGTGATGCCGAAACTCCCCCGGCCGGGCATGATGCGGTAGCTGCACTCACTCCCGGATCAGGCAGGATTCTCCTAATCGAGGACGACGCGAACGTACAAAAAGTCATCTCCATGGTATTGAAAAAAACCGGTTATACCATCGATTCTTTCGGAGATGCGACTGAGGCGATAGAACGGTACCGGGCCGCTCCTTTCGATGCCGTGGTGCTTGATCTTATCCTGCCCTCGATGAACGGCATGGATGTGCTCAAACAGCTCCGGTCAATCAACGGCTCGGTACGAATCCTGCTCTGTTCCGGATTCAGCCCCGATGGAGAGGTGCGCGGGCTGCTCGACGATCGCTACACATTTTTCATCAAAAAGCCCTTCACCCTGGGTGAACTTTCAGACAAAGTGAGCACTCTTCTGGACTCTTCGCGCGCCGTACAGGAATGAAGATCCGCCTCACCTGCCCTCAGCGCAGGTATACCGGTATCCGGGCGACGACACATGCCTCCTTCATCTATCCGCCATTTGCATATTTTTTAAGGATGAATCATTTTACTACACCGCAGGTAAAAGTGCGGTGCCACGGGAATTCCAACCACGGACTTACATGCATAAACTCATATGGCTGATCGGAACACTCCTCGGCCGCACCTGGCGGGTTACGGTCCATGATCCTCACCGTCTCGATCCCTGCAAAGATTTTCAGAGCGGGCGGATT
>CAZGVZ010000521.1:0-1130 GCA_964529145.1 uncultured Fibrobacteraceae bacterium
ATCGCTCACCATCTCCTCGACACGGCCGGCGAGGTCCGCGACGTCGATCTCTGTTCGCCCGCAGGTGGGACATGCGATGACTACAGGTCCTGAAGCTAGCTTGAGCGATTTCAGGATCTCTTTCGCGACGAACAGCTCCTGAACCGGATCTCCGGCGAGTGATACTCTGATCGTGTCGCCGATTCCCTCCGCCAGAAGCGTGCCGATTCCGACCGCGGACCGAATCGCGCCGCTGCGCACCGTTCCGGATTCGGTAATTCCGATATGCTGAGGGATATCGGAGTGAGCGGCCAGAAGCCTGCAGGCTTCGATCGTGGTCACCACGTTGCTGGCTTTGATCGAAATACAGAAATCGGAGAATTCCAGGCGGTCCATCATGGCGATGTAACCGAGCGCGCTCTCGAGCAGCGCCTGGGGGGTCGGTCCGCCATACTTTCCGAGCAGTCGTTTTTCGAGCGACCCGCTGTTGACGCCGATGCGGATAGGTATGTGTGCGGCGCGCGCCGCGTTCACCACTGTTCCGACACGCTCTTCCGAACCGATATTACCGGGATTGATGCGGATTTTATCGGCTCCGGCTTCGATAGACGCAAGGGCAAGCCTGTAGTCGAAATGTATGTCTGCGACAAGCGGAGTATCGGTGAGCCGGCGGATCTCCCTCAAGGCTTCGGCCGCCCGCTGGTCGGGAACGGCGAGTCGGACGATCCGGCATCCGGCGGAGGTGAGCCGGCGTATCTGTTCGAGCACCGCATCGATGTCTGTGGTTTTAACGTTTGTCATCGATTGAACGGCAACAGGGGCGTTGTCCCCTATAGGGACTCCGCGAACGGATATCCGGCGCGTTTTTCTGCGGTTATGGACCTTCATCATGGTGCATCTCCGGAGAGTAATATGGATTGAAGGAGTGAATGAAAATATACTAAGAAGCATGTCCGGCCAAAATACGGACCGAAACCACTCCACCCCGGACCAGAGCCGGACAGCCGGCGTGATTATCCAACCATAAAGCCCGTACTTCTGAACATTCGTTGGTGTTCGCATATCATTTCAAAGTGTTTCAAGTTATCCATCATGGATAATGAGGAAGCGTCGCTGTCGGCTACACCTTTTTTTTGGGAGATATTAACGAC
>CAZGVZ010000521.1:1140-3610 GCA_964529145.1 uncultured Fibrobacteraceae bacterium
AGGTGTCATTTAGTAGGATTTTTAGGAAGTTTTGGTGTTTTTGCTATGAAACAATCAATAAAAGAATAAAGATGGTTATGTAGGTCTCCGTGTGTGAGAGTGAGGCGGTACGCATATATGATGGAGACGCACCGCCCGGTCGAAACGGCAGTCGCCGGCTTTATCTGAGGATCGTGAACGGGGAGTGCCCTGTGATCGTTTTTCCGGATGCCTCGCTGCCGCTCAGTTTTGCGATATACATACCTGCAGGAAAACCGGCTATCGAAAACGCGGTTCCTTTCGGGGAAATCGCGATGGTTTCGATAACCGCACCTTCGATGTTCACTACGCTGATCCTTCCCGTAACCGGTTCCGTGCCGTACCAGTTGACAAGCACTATACTGCCGCGGCACGAGACGCTCAGGAGGGCGGCAGGGGAGCGGCGTGTGACCGTGCTGGCGACTCCGACTCCCTCGAAATTCGAGCAGCCGGGAAATGCCAGATTGTCGACCATGAGAATCCCATTGTCGCCGGAATCGCCCTGGACCTTGAACTGCAGTTTGGCCAGGCTTGTCAGGTCGAGAGGGATGGGATTGTATCCTTCCCAGTCGTCGCGGACGATCAGTTCGGTGAATGGAATATAGACCGCTTTCCACTCCGGTTCGGTTTTCCGGAAATTACGGAAGTACACTATTCCTTCCCCGCGCAGATTCTTTCTTGTCGGATTCCGGCTGTCTCCGACATCGTTGATGTCGTTTACCTGGAGGGTCATGTATCTGTAATCACCACCAGCGTAGTACTCGAAATAGATGCCGGTTGCGGTTCCCGAACCGCCCGATGAGCCCATTCTTCCGGTAGTGGCATCGAAATAGGTCGCGGCAGCGGAGTCGTAGAGGTTGACTCCGATCCCGGCGAAACCCTGTACATTGACTACCGAGTTGCCGCTCCCGGCCTGCTCTATCGGGGGTCCGATCGACATTTCGAGGAAAGGCGCGACATCGTTTCCGCCTTCCGGGCCGGACCCGGGCTCCCATAAGAGGTCGAGCAGCCCGGTGGCCGTGTTTCTTACCGCGCCGCTTTTCACCAGGGTGGTGCCGCCGATCTCGTGGTCATCGTATGCGTACCAGGAGGTCTTGAGCGGCGAGGATTGAGGGGTATTTCCCGCGAAATTCGAGAAAATGCCAGCTCCGGCGGATCCCATGGCGACGGTCGGAATATAAACGGATGGTAAAGTCACGGCGGCGTCGATCCGTATGTCGTCAAGGTCCAGCACGTCGCTTTCGATGTTCTTGTTCTTTCCGCCCGCAATCTCCCAGGCCAGTTTGGTCACCCTGGTGACGTCGAAGGGCCTCTCATAGGCAGCGGGGGTCCAGGCCGGCTGTGCGAGATCCCCGAGCGGTACCGTGACATCGGTCCAGGCCGTGGTGGCAGGGATCGCTGTCTGATAATAGGCAAAACTCGAATCCATGGAAATGTCGTGAGTTTCAACCTTGAAATCCACCACAAGATCCGCGGTATGCGAACGGATCCTGAAGGAAACGGTCGTCGCTCCCGAGAGATCGATGATCCTGCCTTCGGGCGCGAGCGTCGTTCCGATGCCGACGTACGGGGTAGCCTCGTAAGCGGTGGCTTCCCAGCTTTCTCCGTAAATGAAAGGCATGGTAGCGAACCTGTTCCCGCTCTCCTCGTCAACCTTGAATGTGTACTCCTTTACCAGCCATGTATCGTTCGTGTCTCCGAAAGCCTCGCGGGGTTTTTCGGTAAACTCCACCTGGATGACCGACGGAGTGCTGGCCGGAGCGGCCTGGGGCCGGTCGTCCTCCTTTACCCCGCTGTTGTCGTCGTAGTAATACCAGTAACCCTCGAAATCGTTCGCGTCCGTACCGTCGGAATGATCGTCGACAAGCGCGTCAGCAGCTGTGAGAGAGTATGCCGCGAGCAGTGAAATGAACAGCGGCAGTGGTTTTGAAAGAGCAGTGCGTCCCATGATACCCCCTTCTGAAAGGTGAACGGAAAAAGGGCGGCGAAAGTATCCGTCCCTTCGTCAAATTAGTGGGAGTAAAGGTCGCAACCCGTTCATGATTCGTCAGTTATCCATTGATGATATACTCGATGCCGGTTGATGTTTTCAGAGGAATAGATTGACCGTTTAATGTTCGGCCGTACGGGGAGATGTATCAATCTTTTCCCGCCGTTTATTGAAGAAGTCGAGTCCGGCAGGTACTCAAACGAGGGCTCACGGGAGTTTTTTCCAACGTTATCACACTGGGAAGTGGTGGAAACGGATGCCGGGACAGGCCCATAGGGCCGTGATGTTTATAGCAAACGACCCGGCACATTATTTAATCGAGCCCCATCGGGGCGGTATGTTCTGTACTTCGTCGAGAGGATACGTGCATTCAACCCAAACCGCGGCTTTTGACCGGTGATGGTACAGAGCACCTGATTTGAATCGGGTGGGGCGCCACCCGAACCCCGCCCAGGGGGGCCA
>CAZGVZ010000522.1:0-3608 GCA_964529145.1 uncultured Fibrobacteraceae bacterium
GGCTTCCCGATTGGGTGAAAAAAAACGGTGTCCCAGCCTTGATAACCCCCCCGGCCGCCTTTCTCTCCACGGATGACTACGCCACGCATCGCCTGCTTTCGGCAATACGCGAGAACAGCACGTTGACCCGTCTGAACGAGGCACAGCTGCTGCCGGAAAACGCTTTTTTCGTCAGCCGGGAAAAAATGCACTCATCCTACGAGGCGTTTCCCGAAGCCCTGAAGATTACCGAAAAGTTCGCGCGCGATGTGCGTCCCTGTACGGGATTCGACACATTGAAAATGCCGCGCCTCCGTACCGTCTCCTCCCCGGTTACCCTTCTGCGCGAAAAGACGATAGCCGGGGCGATCCGGAGGTACGGATCGATTACCGACGCGGTGCGGCGACGCATGGACCACGAGTTCGAAATCATTACAGAGAAAGGATTCGCCGATTATTTCCTCGTGGTCGAGGATATCGTCCGGCAGTCACCGCGTACCTGCGGGCGCGGTTCCGGAGCGGCGAGCATCATCGCTTACGCGCTCGGGATCACCAACGTAGACCCTCTCAGGCACAATCTGATGTTCGAGCGTTTCATGAACTCCTCCAGAACCGACCCGCCCGACATCGATGTCGATTTCGCCTGGGACGAACGGGACGGGGTCCTCGATTATGTTTTCAGCAGATTCGAAAAAGAGCATACCGCCATGGTGGCGACACACCAGACGTGCGGAGCCCGCATGGCGATTCGCGAGGTGGCCCGGATATACGGACTCACCGAACAGGAGATCGGCGCAGTCACGAAAAAAATACCATGGTTTCTGGAAATCGACAGAGTCGCGGAAGACCTCGAGGCCGCGCTTCATCGGTGGCCCGCCTTTAAAGGGGTCGTCCTTGACGACCCCTGGCCCTCCATTCTCCGGGATGCCGGAAAGATCGTAGGTCTGCCCAGGGGTATCGGTACCCATTGCGGCGGCGTGGTGATGACCCCCGTTCCGATCCGTTCACTCGTTCCCGTTCAGATTTCCGCAAAAGGATACCCCATCATTCAATGGGAGAAGGATGGGGCAGAAAAGATGGGACTCGTCAAAATCGACCTGCTCGGCAATCGTTCGCTAGCGGTTATCCGGGACGCGATCTCCTCCCTGCGGCGGCAGGGGTTGCGGTTCGACGAGAACACCTGGGATCCGCAGAGCGATCCCGAAACAGTCCGGCTGCTCGCCGAGGGACGCACCATGGGGGTGTTCTACGTGGAATCGCCCGCCATGCGGCTGCTGCAGCGCAAGAGCGGAAAGGGGGATTTCGACCATCTGGTGATTCATTCATCGATCATCCGTCCCGCGGCGAACAAATACATACGGGAATATGTCCGAAGGCTTCACGGCGGCACGTGGCGGCCGCTCCACCCCATTCTGGAATCCACTCTGGCCGAAACGTTCGGCATCATGGTATACCAGGAGGACGTCTCGAGGGTCGCGATGGCGCTAGCGGGTTTTTCGGCCGCAGATGCGGACAGACTCCGGAAGATCATGTCGAAAAAAAGCAGGGGGGACACCTTCGACGATTACCGCTCCCGGTTTTTCGCCGGCGCTGCGGCGGAAGGCGTGGAACGGGAGGTGGCGCTGCAGGTCTGGGATATGATGGAATCGTTCAGCGGATACTCCTTTTGCAAACCTCATTCCGCCAGTTACGTCCAGGTCTCGTTTCAGTCCGCCTGGCTCAAGGCGCACTACCCAGCCCATTTCATGGCCGCCGTGATCTCGAATTACGGTGGTTTTTACACCACCCAGGCATACATCGGCGAGGCGATGAGGCTGGGGCTATCCATCGTATCACCAGATGTAAACAGGAGCGACGTCGCGTACCGCGCGTTCGATACCACCATCATCGTCGGACTCTGCCAGATCAGGGGGCTGTCGCGCGCCGCGCAGGAAACGATCGTGGAGGAACGGAAACGAAACGGCCCCTACGCATCGGTCGAGGAGCTAGCGGAAAGGACCGGTATCGACGAATCTGACGCCGAAAAACTCGTGTTCGCAGGAGCCGCGGACAATTTCCCGCCGGCAATGAACCGGCCGCGGCAGTTTTGGCTCATGCGCCGGTTCTACCGTTCGCGGCAGCGGGGGGCCGTGCCGCCGCTGCCGCCCATTTCGCGGCTGCAATATCTGAAATATCAATACCGGACCATAGGATTCCTCACCGATCATCACCCCATTTCTCTCGTTCCTTCCTCTCGGCGCCCTCCGCTGCGCGCGAACCGGATCGACGACAGTAAAGGAAAGCGGGTGATGCTGTTCGGCTGGTGCATCACATCGAGAACCATTTCCACGGTGCGGGGAGATTCCATGGAGTTCGTGACGTTCGAGGATGAGACGGGGATCTTCGAAACGGTGTTCTTCCCCGGCGTCTACCGGCGATTCTCCCATCTCCTCGCGTGGCAGACGGCATTTCTTGTAAAGGGCAGGGTAACCGTGGATTTCGATGTCGCGGTGGTCGAAGTGGAGTCGATCGAGCGTGCATGAGCTTTCCGGAGCCGATTTCTGTTCTCTAAAGAGAATATAAAAAGAAGGTTCAAGCGAAAAAATCAGGGCATCGGAGGAAATTCATGCATATATATTGGGTATTGTACAGACGAAATGCCCGAGTACGAACGAAACAACCATTCTCGGATCGAATATCACACGCCGGAGAAATCGCGGTATGGTGAATGCCGGAATTTAATCTCCTGATTCCTGTTATTGTTGAATCGAAAAAAGATGATTTTATTCGAATAAATATAAAATTCAAGAGTTTCTTCGAGTCAAATTGCCCCAATAGCCTCGCGGAAAACAGAAGAATGCCATACATTCCAGGGTGCCGTCACAGGCAGAGCCGGCGATCTCCCGGTGTTGAACCCCGGAAGGGTTTTTTAAGATGCTTACCAACATAGTGAACAATGAAATCTTCGGCCAGAGAGTGCTTGATATCACACCTCGAAGGGGGATGCCGATATAAAGGTGGGAGGCTGACCGTTGCGTTGTGGAGTGAAACCTTTGAACCTCAGGAGGGTTGTATGCGCCATATGATGGCGTTGTTCTGCGCGCTTGTATCCAGTACCGCCATTTTCGGTGAACCTATCAATCTCACCGGGACCGTAAAGAACCAGAACGGCAATCCGATCACGGGCGCAGTGGTCGCCCTTCCGGGCCGGAACATCACTGCGACCACCAATTCCCAGGGCTCCTTCACCCTGTCCGGCGGAACCTCCGCCCTGCCTCAAGCCTCGCAAATCCCGAGCTTCGAAAAAATCGCCATGCACAACGGCACGCTGTCGATCGGCCTGACCAGACCGACCACCTTGATCATCGATATGTTCGACATGCGCGGACACCGTATCGGGCGGATACTGGACCGGACCTTTTCCGAGGGCGAATACCGGTTCGAACTCTTGAACCACCCGCTCGCTTCGAACATTACGCTCATCCGCGTGACTGCGGGGAACAGGGTTTCGGCATTCCGCTTCGTTCCCCTCGAAAACGGGAAGCGGACAGTGACCTCCCCGGCCGCTCCGCGCTCGCCGGACGCGGCTCACGCGCTGGCGAAGATACATGCCGGAACGATCGACACTCTCAGAGTCGCCGCTCCAGGGT
>CAZGVZ010000523.1:0-3602 GCA_964529145.1 uncultured Fibrobacteraceae bacterium
GTGCCGGTCGTCGCCTTGATCTCGAAACCCATGGCGGTGAAACACCGCGCGACCTCGAGCACCGCCGGGCGTTCCCGCGCGGTAACGCTGATCAGCACCGTACCCTGAAGAGGCAGTGTCGATTGTGCCGCCTCCTGTGACTTGAAATATGCAAGTCCGGCGGTTTTTCCCATACCGAGCACCTCACCGGTCGAACGCATTTCCGGACCGAGCAGCGGATCCACCTCCGGCATCTTATCGAATGGAAAAACCGATTCCTTGACTCCGAAATAAGGAATCCGCTTCCGTGACAGACCGAGGCTCGGGATATCGGCTCCCATCATCAATCTGGTCGCCGTGCGCGCCATCTGGATGTTGCACACTTTCGAGACGAGCGGAACGGTGCGCGATGCGCGGGGGTTGGCCTCCAGCACGAATACCCTGTCGTTCTCGATCGCGTATTGCATGTTCATCAGGCCGATTACGTGCAGCTCGCTCGCTATGCGTGAAGTGTATTCGTAAATTGTTTCGAGATGTCCGGCCGGTATGTTGGAAGGAGGTATGATGCAGGCGGAATCACCCGAGTGTATTCCTGCCAGTTCGATATGCTCCATGACTGCCGGCACGAATGCCTCGGTACCGTCGGCCAGGGCGTCAGCCTCGCATTCGAGGGCATTGACTAGAAACCGGTCGATGCAGATGGGCCGCTCGGGAGTGACATCCACGGCTTTCAGGACGTACTCGCGAAGCATCGCCTCGTCGTGAACGACTTCCATGCCCCTGCCGCCCAGAACGAACGATGGTCTGACCATAAGCGGATAACCGATGCGGTTCGCGATCTGGAGTGCTTCTGCGAGGTCGCTTGCCATCCCGGCCTCGGGCATGGGTATTCCCAGCCTTTCCATCATGTTGCGGAACAGATCGCGATCTTCCGCGAGGTTTATGGTATTGACGCTTGTACCCAGTATCCTCACTCCGGCTTCGGCCAGTTCCGTCGCTATATTGAGCGGCGTCTGGCCGCCGAACTGGACGATCACTCCATCGGGCTGTTCTTTTTCGTAAATACTCAGAACATCTTCGACGGTGAGCGGTTCGAAATATAGCTTGTCCGAGGTGTCGTAATCGGTCGAGACGGTTTCGGGATTGCAGTTGACCATGATTGTCTCGTACCCCATTTCCCGAAGCGCGAGAGCCGCGTGAACGCAGCAATAATCGAATTCGATGCCCTGGCCGATACGGTTGGGTCCACCGCCGAGGATCATGACTTTCCTGCGAGTGCTGACCGGAACAGTGTCGGGTGCATTGTAACTCGAATAATAGTAGGCCGCATTCTCGACACCGCTGACAGGAACCGAATGCCAGCCTTCCACCAACCCGATGGATTTCCGCTGATCGCGGATCCTCTTTTCCGAGACACCAAGAAGCCTGGCCAGGTACCTGTCCGAAAAACCGTCCTTCTTGGCACGTGCGAGCAACTCATCCGGAAATTCGAGGCCTTTGAATGTAAGGATCTTCTCCTCCAGATCCACCAGTTCTTTCATCTGACCGATGAACCAGTGTTTGATGCCGGTCAACTCATGGAGCTGGTCGACAGTTGCGCCCTTTCTCAGCGCCTCGTACATGATGAATTGTCTTTCGCTTGACGGTTCCCGCAAAAGGGACATGAGTTCTGGAAGTGTCCTGCGGTTGAAATCCTTGACGAAACCCAGACCGTACCAGCCGTTTTCGAGAGAACGGATCGCTTTCTGAAACGCTTCCTTGTAGGTCTTGCCCAGGCTCATCACTTCGCCCACGGCCTTCATCTGCGTTCCAAGCCTGTCTTCCGAGCCTTTGAATTTCTCGAATGCCCAACGCGCGAATTTGATGACGACGTAATCGCCACCGGGAGTGTATTTATCGAGTGTTCCGTCACGCCAGTAAGGGATCTGTTCAAGTGTGAGTCCGCCCGCGAGCTTAGCGGACACCAGCGCTATCGGAAAACCGGTCGCCTTGGATGCGAGTGCGGAAGAACGGGATGTGCGCGGGTTGATTTCAATGATCACGACCCTGTCGGTTTTGGGATCATGGGCGAATTGAACGTTGGTCCCTCCAATGACCCCGATGGCTTCGGCGATGTCATAGGACCATTTCCGCAGTTTTTCCTGTAACTCATCGCTGATTGTCAACATGGGGGCGCTGCAGAACGAATCACCGGTGTGTACGCCCATCGGATCTATGTTTTCTATGAAGCAGACCGTGATGATCCGGTTTTTTGCATCGCGTACCACTTCCAGCTCCAACTCTTCCCAGCCGACCACAGCCTCCTCGATAAGCACCTGGCCGATCAGGCTTGCCGCGATCCCCCGATTGACTACCACACGCAGCTCCTCGACGTTGTACACCAGCCCTCCTCCGGCTCCACCCATGGTGTAGGCAGGCCGTACGACCACCGGATAGCCGAGCCGGGACGCGATATTTTCCGCTTCTTCGCATGAGTAGGCCAATTCGCTTTTTGGAAGATCGATCCCGAGCCGGGTCATGGTTTCCTTGAAGATCTTGCGATCCTCACCGCGTTCGATCGCTTCGATATTCACCCCGATGACTTTAACCCCGTATTCTTCGAGTATGCCGGCTTTGGAGAGCTCCGAGGCTAAATTCAGGCCGGATTGGCCGCCTAGGTTGGGGAGCAGCGCATCGGGCCGTTCCTTGGCGATGATCTCTCTCATGCGATTGACATTGAGCGGTTCGATATAGGTGATGTCAGCCATACCGGGATCCGTCATGATGGTCGCAGGATTGGAGTTGACGAGTAATATTTTATACCCGAGTGCCCGCAATGCCTTGCATGCCTGGGTTCCGGAGTAATCGAATTCGCACGCCTGACCTATCACGATCGGCCCCGAACCGATGATCATCACTTTGTCGATGCCGCTGATTTTCCCCATGATCCGCCCTTTCGCATATACCATCGCAAAGAATCAAATCGGAACGGACTATCCGCTTCTCGATGAGATGCCCTGTTCCCGACAAACTACAGGAATATAGGTATTGAGGATTTTTATGTCAAAAAGTTGTGGAGAACACAGCCGGAAAAACCAATGCAGGCAACGGATTACATGGACGAAGCAGCAGCAGGAAAATTTTGATCACCGAAGAACCAGAACTGTCGCACCGCGACTCATTCCCGAATATGTCCTTGTATCGAATATTAGAATTCGACCGCATCGAGGTCCGGTTTGGTGCGGTACACTGCGGCCGGAAAAATCATAAAGTATTTCAGCTGTGTGAGCATATGCCGCCGATACTCCCGCGAAAGACCGGTCTATCCGGTATGCTGGTTTTGAGGAGATTCCCGCCGGGTCCCGGTATTCAAAAGCCCCCAGATCAGGAGCGTTCCCTGAAAAGGGAAGACCTATGTCCTCTCCCCTGTCGATCAGATCGCTGTTCTTGGCTAGCTTGAGAAAATCGATATCGGGCAGACTCCCGTCTTCCTTCCTTGTACCAAAAACCCCTGCAGTGTCCATACTGATAAAATCATCTTCTGAAACCTTGATTCCCGGCAGATCCCACGAGTTGTGAGATGCATCGATTCCGGCGCCTTCGCAGTTCCTGACGGTCCCGTTGAATGAGATGTTGTTTCTCAG
>CAZGVZ010000524.1:0-3602 GCA_964529145.1 uncultured Fibrobacteraceae bacterium
GTGCTTAATAGCAATTTATTCGGGATATTCAAACAGGTCGAATACTTTGATGCGGCATCTCCAAACAAATTATTATGGATAGATAATTATTGGCCCGGTATCGGGCTTGTCTATTCCGAGGCTTCGTACGACCGGTTTTCGGGATATACCCGTCATCTTACATCTGCAATTATCGACGGCGATTCCGTCACCTTTCACACAAGTACAATAAATCGTATTAGTCGTATAGTAAAGAGATCAACTTCACCTGATAACAATTTTTTCGATCTCCGGGGAAGACGGATCCGATCTATCGGTACTACGACAAACGCTCAACGGTTTATTTCCGGTATTTGTGTGGGACAGAAGGGGAAGGTTTATTTTCTGGATTCGGGGAAATTACGGAAATAAATTATGGTATTTTCAGGATAAATACCGTTGTCAGTATTAGAGGCTCACTACCGTTCGCTTTTGTATTGACTTATGGCGCTTTCAGCGCCATACCGGTCTGATATGTAGGCGGGTCGCCGCCCACACCCCGACCAGAGAGGCCTGCAGCTGCCTCTCTGGACTCTGAGCCGCCGCTCCACAACTGCACTAAAGTGCTTCTAATCTGAGGAATTTCGAAGCGGAACGCTTCGTACTCATTGTGGTTTTTGCGATTAGCTTCTTCGCATTTTTTTGCGGAAGGTCGCTAAACTCGGCATGGGGAAAAGACTGCCTCTAACAGAACGCTCCCTTTTTCCGCAAAAAATGCGAGCAGTTGTGATGCGGGGGGAAGGGCCTCCCTTCCCTGGCCACTGCCGTGGCGATGTTACTAACGATGCCATGGCAACGGCGTAGAAACAGGGGGGTTCCGCCGCATCACTGCCGACCGCGCAGGTTTGCAAAAAAGAGGCCGCGTTGTGTCATTTCCATTCTATAAGCGCAAAGAATCCGGTGCCGAAGGCACCGTTTCTATTGTACCGCTTTGTTCGAGGCCGTCTTTTCCCCAGGCCGAGTTTAGCGGTCTCTTGCAAACCGGAGCGATTAGGCGGCAGTGGAGTGGCGGCTCGGTTCTCCAAGGGGCAGCTGCAGGCCCCTTGGACCGGAGCGCGAATGGCGGCCCACTCGCATAATAGTCCGGATGGTGCGTCCGCACCATTACAAAAAAAGGAGATTCAGCTAACCCCTCCCGGTACCGATGGACATCGGTACCCTATGTCCACACGATCGGTTGTGACACAGGGGAAAGGATATGGTTGGCCCAGCCACACCACCCTGGCAAATGACAAATTTCAATTCTGAGAATGATTCCCCATCTTCTCCACATATACCCCCCGTGACATCGTTCGCCCATGGCATCCCGTTATCGTCCGTCCGGACACCATCACCCGCCCCGCGATATCAAACCACAAAGCCCCCGTCGCGCGGGCAGGGGAGTGCCACTTCGTGAGCGCGACGCGTCGCGCGCATCCCGGAAATATGAGAGGAGAATTGTTTCCCTCATCGACAAATGCTCCACGCGGAACTGCCCCGGTAACCCCCGGAACTTCCATACCTGGAATCCCCCGAAGAAAAGGATACGACACCGTATCCCCGCCCTCCACGATATTCCACACGGAATCGAAGTCCCAGCTTTCGAACGTTTGTCTCATGTGCAGCTGCGCAGCCGTGACACCCGCGATCCCCGCGACGGCGGTTCCTTTGCTGCCGATGACCGAATTCGAATCGCCTCTCCAGTAACAGTCCCGGTAGGAGCCTGCGTTATCGTAGCCGACCAGCCCGCCCTTATAGACATCGCCTGAAACGCCACCCGCTGCATAGCAGCGCTCGATATCTCCCGCATTGTACCCCACGAGCCCACCCGTGGATGCCTTGCCGATCACACTGGAAACTGAAAAGCAGTCATAGATTCTGCCGCTGTCGGAATTGAATCCCACAAGCCCGCCCGACCACTGCCCGTCCACTTCGATATAAGCATCGCTGCAGCAGTGGACGATGAGCCCCTTGCTATTGTATCCCACAAGTCCGCCCACATTGCTGTCGCCGATGAGCGTGCCGCCAGCCGATGAGTTGGATATCGTGCCCTGGTTGTGCCCGACAATTCCACCTGAATAATAATCAGCCGTAATGCCGCAGCGCCGTACATGGAGATTCTTCACCACCCCGGTCTTGCCGACTGCTCCGAAGAGCCCGGCGTATAAAGGATCTTTGAGGGTGATAACGACATCATCGATGAAGTGTCCGTTTCCGTCGAAAACCCCTGCGAGTCCGTAGTTCGACTGCAGACCGATCGGCGCCCACCCTTTGCCGTCATTGCACAGTGAATCCCCGCGCCTGACCAGACTGTCGTACCCGTCAGTGGAGGAGTCGATGTCATTCATCAGGACAAAACAGAGGCTGTCGTTCACAGGGCCGATATGGTTTCTCACTTCATTGAGCTCCGTCCAGTTCGTGATCTGAAACGGGTCGGCGGAACTCCCGTCGCCGCCGGCGAACTGAGCCTGCACGCAGGCTACAGCCGCACCACACACCAAAAGAGCCCATTGAAAAATGTTTCCGAATCCGCCGATTGCTCCGGAAGAACTTGCCCTGAAAGATACGGCTCCATCCTTGTGGAAGCTAAAACGGTTACTCCTTTGTCGAAAAATGGACATTTTCATGTACGATCCCTTCTCTTCAAAACGAAATGCCTGCCTACGGAACCTCGGCCCGGCTTCCTCATCCCTTACTCCAGGAAATCATTTTTGCCCAGGATACCCAGCCTGATAAAGATACATTATTCGTGAAATTTCTTTTGGGGCACAGCAGTCTGCCGTTCTCAACGCTTTCCGCCGAATAGTATACCTTCAATCGTAAGAATGTACAAACCGCCTGCTCCTGAATTCGCATTTTTTACTCATTTCGACCGCATCTCCAAAAGAAGTATTGGAAGAGATGGCGATCATATAAATCCATAATACAATGACTTATAAACATCAATAGGGAAGAGGGGCACGAAAAATTGAGCTCAAGATGAAGCGGTCCCTCCGGAAGAGTTTTAGTGTGGAAAATTGATTTTTATTATGCCCATTACGTTCGGGTTGCTTAGGGATTCTTACGAATCTATATTGTTTTTAGTAACAACCATGCACCGGATACATTCATGGCCCTGTTCGCTTCATTTCTCTCTTGTTTATTCTTGCGCTTCATACAGTGACGATACGGCTTCATGCGCACCGGTGCGCGTGAGGTGTAAAGGCACTTTTTGTCGAAAAATGGGTTCTTCCGATCGGGTGGATCGGATTGTTGGGGGCTTTTCACGTCTGGGTGGGATTTAAAACACGGTCGGACGTGAGGGGGGGAAGGTGCGTCCGGGGGGAGGGAATTACGGGGTGTAGGAATATTGACAGGTGTGGAAGTGGTGTTCGGACTGGTTATGGATGACAGCGGCTCGGTGAATTACAGAGCCGTACTGCAGGGGAAAACGATGACCGGCGTACACGGTCGAGTCCGGGGTCTGCTTTGGGATCGACATGGCCGGAGTCACGGGCGCCTTCACCCTTTCCAAGGTTGAAGGCGGAGAAGACGATCGATTACCTTGATCCGGACGACCCCGCCTGCAAGTATCTTTAAATACGATACGGTGCTCGTAGTTGTAC
>CAZGVZ010000525.1:0-3600 GCA_964529145.1 uncultured Fibrobacteraceae bacterium
GGATATCATGTTGATCACCTTGAGGTGGTGCAGAAAATGGGTGATCGACCGGTAAAACACCCGCAGCAGCACGTCGGGAAGCGACTGAACTCCGGAAGATTGCCGTACGTCAAAGAGCGGAACGTCCTCCGGGATGAGGATCAGCATATGCTCCTTGAAAAGAAACACGCCGATCGAGGAAACCTTGAACAGGAATTGCTCTTCCGAGGAATAACTCCTGGGGCGCTTGAAAATCAGGGTAAAATGATCGGTCTCGAATTCAAGCCTGGAAATCTCGTCCGGGTCCAGCGAGGACTGGAGTGTATGCTCGTCAAGATGGAAAGTGGATTCGAGATACTCTATTTCATTTTTGTCCGGGTTGATGAATACAAAAATCGGACCTTCGCCGTTATCGGAAGGGAGGATTTTACCGTTGCTGATCGAGTATTTCCTGAGCATCTTCTTCCCCTTCCGGGGCAACGACGAAAATCCCCGTCTCTCTCACCCCGGGTCCCCGCCGGTCCTTTACCTGCCCGTCAAGATAAACCGCACTCCCGGATCGGGGCGGATCGACCGATACCCGGTGACCGGTGAATGGGCCTGCCCCGATATCACGGGCTGCTTTTCCCGGGATTATTTCTTTGTCGCGGTCGCGGTTTTCTTTTTCGCAGGGGTTGCAGCTTTTTTCGGAGCCGCGCTTTTCGCCCTTGGCGTCCGGGAAGTGGAAGTTGAAGATCCTGCCTTGATTTCCTTTTCAGCCTGCAGCCAGTCTTCGATGTGGTACCCATGTTGACCGCCCCGAGCCTGAAAAAGTTCAAACGCGCGTCTGGCGATCTTTTCCTGCAAACTGTCCATACTTCCTCCTCGAGTGGTGTTGGGTGGAGAACCGGGTATCTTTTCCGGTGCCCGCCGGTACAACAGCCGTACCGCCGCGGCGCGCCGAATAGATAAGTATAAATCATTCATTGCGTTTTTTCAATATCGAGTTTTCGATTAAACGCTTCAAAAGCAGTCATCTTTCATCCGCCGCACGCGTCAGTAATAGTTCCGGAGTGATATACAGTCGGGAAGCTCTTTTTCAGTTCTGTCTCAGGTTATGTTGACCGGTTCGGGCACTAACTGTGGCGGATCGAAGGTGGAGACACAGCGTCGATCCGGAACGAACGGTCGATTCGCGAAGTAATCCGGTTCATGTACGATAATTCTACTGAGTGCAGGGGCGGGTAGCGACCGCCCCTGCGGATATTCCGTCCGTCTGCGTCACCTTACATTAGTAAATCGCACATGCGCGCCGACAGGACTGCCGTTCGAAGTGTGCGCTACCGTGTAGGTACCCGGAGGCAGGTGCGGCAGCTGCCATGTCGTCCGTTCTCCCGCCCGCGCAGCGACAGGTCTTCTCATCACAACCTTTCCTGCGATGTCGTACACCGTGCACAGAAGCGAACCGATATCGAAAAGCGGCATGGTGTACCGAAGGGTTCCGTTCGCGATCACCGGTCTGAACGATGCGGGGACCGGGCGCACGGGGTTGATCACCGTTGCACCCACTTCAAGCGCGTCTACGAACACGTTGTCAAGATAAAGGTCGATTCTTCCCGTCGAGTCGTACAACGTGAAACGGAGGGCCGCGATGGCGTTGAGATCGAGCGGCTTTTCGGAGTTCTTCCAGTCCGGCTGCCTGAAATCCGTGATCGGCAGCCGATAGGTGTTCATGGTCGTGGTGAGCGGTACCGTTTTGGCGTAGTACGCTCCATCGGAAATGGAAGGCTGTTCGAACTCGACGCTCACGAACGCCTCCTTTGACGCTTTCATGTCGAAAACAACGGACTTGATCTGTCCGACGGGAACCGCGGTTCCCTCCGCATTGAAAGTGGTCTTAACTCCCGCGTAGCTGGTATGCTCCCCGGTGGAAACCGTGCCTGTGATTTGAAGACCTCTGGTGCCGTCGATATCGGGAAACCGGATGCTGGTCTTCGCCGCGAAAGTGGTCAAGGTGCCGAAAGGCGCCCATTTTCCACTGACCAGATTTGACGAATCGCTGTCCTCGAAATCGTCGATTTTGACGTCCGTGGCTCTTGGCTCGGGTTTCTTCGATTTCGTTATGTAGAGCGGAAGCGCCCTCGCCTTCAGGATGTCGTACGCGATGATGTCTCCATCTATAGAAATCTGCGCCGCCACGTTCTCTCCGCTCAGAAACAGCCCGTTGTCCGCGCTGCCGTCCCATACCGCGTTGACGCTCGTTCCGCTGCCGGAAAGGGTTTTCGAGCCGAACCCGCCAGTAACCTTTATTACCCAGTTAACCGATTTCGAGAATCCCGCCTTGAACGTCACGCTCTTGCCTGAGAAATCGATTTCACCTGAAGGTTCCGCCGAGAACGCGGTGCCGACCTTGACCGCATCCCCCTCGTCCTCGAGCGCCTTGAGGAACGCGACCGCGCCGACGATACCGGCATTGAAGTCTATCGCGACTTCCGTGAACTGATATTGACTCTGGTCGTCAACCCACTGGCCTTCCCCGTTGGGTCCGCTGACAAGCCCCCCCTTGGGACCGGCGGAGGTAGGGCGGTAATGTATGCTGGTCGGTCCGTTCCCGAATCCTATGACAAACGATCGATTGAGCGAGTTGGTCCCGGTTACCCAGGCGATATGGTCCTTGACCCGTTTCAGATACGTTTCCCGCAGGGCCGGTGTTCCGGTCGCGATGAACCCCAATGCATAGACGAACGCCGCGGTACCCACCTCGCGTGCGGTTCCCTCACCGCTGTTCTTGTACACACCCTTGAACACTCCTTCAGTCTGGACCATCTTCTCGACGAAGCCGACATTCTCCGAAACGGAGGCCGCGGACCCGAGCCCCTGTGACCAGGCCTCGATAGCGGCGAGCGGGCCGAGAAAGCTGTAGCTCATGCAGTTGTACATCTCGACGATCGGCTTTTTCGCCCACGACTTGTAGGCGGGATCCCCGTCGTTTGTCGCCCTGAACAGCTCCACGCCGGCTGCCGCCAGCTTGTCGTTTATCTGCCGCTGCAGGTCGCCGCCCTCGGGTTTGTAATAGTAGTAAAGATATTTGTTGTCCTTCTGCTGGGCCGAGCAGTACAGGTTGTTGTCGCCTCCGGCATCGACCTTCTTCTTCGCGAACTTGAATGCGGTGATCGCTTTTTCGAGACATTTGTCCGCATAGCCGGAGTCGATGGGACGGTAAAGGGTGGACATGAGCGCGAGACAGGCGGCGTACATTGCGGGAACGTCCGCGCCAGTGCAGACGACGCATTTCGAAGCGTCTCTTCCCCCGGAATTGGGCACCGAACTCCAGGTCGTATTGTGTTCTTCCGCGGCCTTTCCCACGTCCAGAATGACGGTATTCTCGTCTATCACCGCCTTCTGCAGGTAATCGGTGGCATACTTGACTTCCGTGAGAATGTCGGGGATCCCGCCGGTTTTGGCATAGGCGCTCGGAAAAAGATCGTACCCCTTCAGAAGGCAGTACACGGTATAACCGAGCGGCATGCCGAACTTGATGTAATCCCCGGCGTCGTACCAACCGCCGTCGAGAGGCTTGCCGTTGTAGTTGTCGCCGCCATGGTTGTTCTGGCCGTTGCAGTTGCCCGAGGACCCGGACTT
>CAZGVZ010000526.1:0-3597 GCA_964529145.1 uncultured Fibrobacteraceae bacterium
CTGTGAGAGCACCTGTGGGACACACTTTTATGCACTGACCGCAGTTGATGCAGGTGGAGACGTTGAGTCCGTCATTGAATGCCGTTCCGACCTGAGTGGAACTTCCGCGTCCGATGAAATCTATGGCGGAGACGGTCTGCACCTCTTCGCACACCCGTACGCACCGGCCGCAAAGGATGCATTTTTCGGGATTGCGAACGATCGATGGAGAGGAGATGTCCTTTTTGAATTGAAGGCGTTTGCCGTGGTGCCGCCGCTCCCTCACGTTCATCTCCTCGGCAAGTCTCTGCAGCTCACAGGAGCCGTTTCGCTCGCAATAGAGGCAATCGTCGGGGTGGCTTGCAAGCAGAAGTTCGACGATCGTCTTGCGCGCCTTGAGCACCCGCTGCGAGTGGGTCTCTATTTTCATCCCCTCCCCGACCGGAAACGAACAGCTCGGGACCAGGTTGCGCATTCCCTCGACCTCCACCACACAAAGACGGCAGGCGCCGGTTGGCAGCAGATCCTCCATGTTGCAGAGCGAAGGGACGTGAATATTGTGCTCCTTAAGTACGGAAAGGATCGTCGCTCCGGGTTTCGCGGTAACTTTTTTTCCGTTGATCTCGATGGTAATCACGATTGTTCTCCTTTTAGCTGCGCGTCACCGCGCCGAATTTGCAAACGTCAATACAGGTTCCGCATCCGATGCACTTTTCCGTCACTATGAAGTGAGGACTTTTTACTGCCCCCTTGATCGCGCCTGTGGGGCATTTTTTTGCGCAAAGAGTACATCCTGTGCACTTTTCCTCGTTGATCGCGTACGTCTGAAGCGCGGCGCACGCTCCGGCGGGGCAGCGGCGGTCGAAGATATGCGCGTCGTATTCCTCCTTGAACCAGCGCAGTGTCGAAAGGACAGGATTGGCCGCCGACTGCCCGAGGCCGCAAAGACTGGTGTCCTTGATGACTTCCGATAGTTCCTCGAGATGCATGACTCCCTTGAAACGGTGAAGCGAATCGCTTCCATGTTCCTCACCGCGCGGCCTGGTGATGCTCCGGAGCACCTCGAGCATCCGCTTCGTTCCCTCACGGCAAGGGATACATTTTCCGCAGCTCTCGCGCTGGATGAATTCCATGAAGAACTTGGCGACATCAACCATGCAATTATCCTCGTCCATGACGACAAGCCCGCCCGAACCCATCATTGCGCCCACTTTCTTGAGCGATTCGTAGTCGATCTGAATGTCCAGATGCTGCCCGGGAATGCATCCTCCCGAAGGGCCCCCGATCTGTACCGCCTTGAAAGCCTTTCCTTCCGGAATTCCGCCGCCGATGGAAAAGACGATATCCCGAATGCTCTTACCCATCTCTATCTCGACGAGCCCGGTCCTCTCCACTTTCCCGGAGAGTGCGAAGACTTTCGTACCCGCGCTGTCCGGGGTGCCGAGATTCCTGAATCGCGCGGCGCCTCCGAAGAGGATGCCGGGAACGTTTGCCAGGCTTTCGACATTGTTGATCACCGTTGGGTTGCCGAAAAGCCCCTTGACGGCTGGATAAGGAGGGCGAAGCCGCGGCATTCCGCGTTTTCCTTCGATGCTGTTCATCAGGGCGGTTTCCTCTCCGCACACGAAGGCCCCAGCTCCTTTCTTGATGACCACATCGAGATTGTAACCGCTGTCCAGGATGTTGTTCCCCAGAAGTCCGAGCTGTTTTGCCTGCTGGATCGCCAGTGTGAGCCGTTTGATCGCAAGAGGGTATTCGGCGCGCAGATAAACGTACGCTTTGGATGCTCCTATAGCGTATGCCGCGATTGCCAGTCCTTCCAGCAAACGGTGCGGATCGCTTTCGATGACCGCGCGATCCATGAAAGCACCGGGGTCGCCTTCGTCGGCATTGCATACGAAATATTTCTGACCCGATGGGGTATTGAGCGCGAACTTCCATTTTTTTCCGGTGAGAAATCCCGCACCGCCTCTGCCGCGCAATCCGCTCTTTTCTACCGCATCGCAGACTTCCTGGGCTACCATGGTCATCAGTACTCCGGTGAATGCGCGATACCCGTCGTTCGCTAGATATTCGTGAATGCTCGTGGGATCGATAATGCCGCAGTTCTTGAGTACCCACCGTGTCTGAGGTCTGAAAAACGGGTGGGCGGAAATATCCGGGACACCCTCCCAGGGCACACTGTGTTCGTGCGAAAACTGACCCAGGCTCCATGGTACCGGAACGGTGCCGCTCCGGACACCATCGAAAATTTCCCTGACCCGGTCAGGGGTGACATTGGAGAAAGAGACGCGTGCACGGCCGGGGAGCTTGAAATCGACGACAGGTTCCGCGGAACAAAGGCCGATACATCCGGTTTCGATCACACGGGCCTTTATCTCGTTCCGTGCGCAGTATTCCAGGATCGCCTGCTTCGTTTTTGCAGCGCCCGCGCCCAGGCCGCACGTTCCCATACCTATGAAAACGAGGGTGTCTCCGGTATTTTCATGACGGAAATACTCTCGCGCTTTCGCCTTGCGCTCGCTGCACGCGGCGCTTTCATGACAAAGCGGTCCCTCATGCATGCATTCCACATATTTTGGACACTGGCGAGAGGGCTGATGCCAGCACAGTTCACAACATGGCCCGGTTAACGATTCATTTTGTGTCATTTTTCTTCCTTATCTCCGCAATGACGTTCAGCGCTTTTTCCGGTGTCATAGCCGCATGGAATTCGCCGTTGACCGAAATGACCGGTGCAAGCCCGCACGCGCCGATGCAGGCGACCGTATCGACGGTGAACAGGCCGTCACGGGTTGTCTCCCCGGATTTGATCTTGAGTTCCTTTTCTATCGCGTTCAGGACTTTTTCAGAGCCTTTGACGTGACAGGCGGTACCCCGGCATACCAGTATGTGGTTCTTTCCGATCGGGTGAAACCTGAACTGGTTATAGAAACTGGCGACTCCGTAGATCTTGCTTTCCGCAATTCCCATTTTCTCACCGACCATTTTGATCGATTCCCGGGGCAGGTAACCGAACGTTTCCTGAATATCCTGCAGCACCGGGATCAGAGCATCCCGTTCGGCTCCGGGATATTTCTCTTCCAGAAGTTCCCTTGTCTTTTCTCTCACACACTACCTCCAGGCTGTTTCATGCGGGCGAAATACGCCGCTTTTTCAAAAGTTAATGTCATCTGCATGTTTTCCAGGTACACGTCATCGGGCACCTTGATGGGAATGGGAGCGAAATTGACGATTCCTTTCACTTTCGAGGCGATGAGCAGGTCCGCGGCTTCCTGGGCGCAGGCCTCGGGCACGGTAATGACCCCGAGTTGAACCTGTGAAAGGGCAAGTACCGGCCCGATATTCCTGATGTGGTGACACTTGCAGCCCGCGATGACCCTTCCGACCTTGTGCTCATCGATGTCGAACGCCGCCACGAGGTTGAATTTGGGCTTGAGTTTCGAGAAAAAACCGAGGATCGCACGGCCTAGGTTACCTATCCCCACCAGTGACATCGAAATGCCTTCGCTGGGTTCGAGGAGCCGGCGTATGTTTTCGATCAACTCGGAAACGGTATAACCCTTCTGCGGATTTCCGTTGTAGCCGACCGTCATGAGGTCGCGGCGAACCTGAGCG
>CAZGVZ010000527.1:0-1708 GCA_964529145.1 uncultured Fibrobacteraceae bacterium
CAGCGGATCGCTTATGCGCCGGCGCCTGAGGGGGTTGGGAATGGTCGAGGCGATCGATCTCACGGAGAGCGTGCCGAGGGCGCCAAGGCCGTCGATTGGAGTTCCGAGGCCGTCTAACACCCTTCCAAGCAGCTCATCGCCGACGCATACCGACAGGGGATTTTTCGTGCCGACCACGGTAAGCCCGGGGTGAATGCCCTCGACTCTCCCGAGCGGCATCAGAAGTGTGCGGTCCTGCCTGAAGCCGACCACCTCCGCCTTGCCTACGGGCACTCCTTTTTTTTCGATGATACATACATCGCCGACCGATGCCGCCGGACCGGTAGATTCGATCAGCAGGCCGATCACCTCCACGACCTTGCCGTGGACCCTCATAGGTTCCGCTCTCTCGATTGCCGAAAGGTAAGGTGTGGGAGAAATCTGAAAATCCTTTATCATATCAGCCGGAGTCCGGTCTCCATAGGGGTATGATCAGGGTCGGTGGCGCGTCCGTGCCGCTTCACGCCGTAAAACATGGATCTCATGTCGCCTGTGCTTTCTCCGTGGCTTCCGAATCGCTGTCACTGTCTCTTTCCGGAGATGAAGCGAGATCGGACCATGTTTTCTCGATGATGCCGGCAAGCTCACCGAACTGTACTCCGAGCCTTGCATCCACCATGCCCGAATTGGAATCGATCATACATCCCCCAGGTTCTACGCGTCCATCGGGTTCGATCGTGATGTCGCTCAGACGTTCCGATATCGGGAACCAGAACTCCCTTCGTCCGGTCACGGTTTCGAGGTCTTCGGGAGCCACACGCACCACAATTCTTTCACGATCCCCGATATAGTCGAGCGCGCGTTTCAGTACCGAGCAGACGATCTCCCGGTCGATGGATATTTCCCGGCCGACGATCTTCCTCGCCATTTCGAATGCGAGCTTTAAAACCAGGTGTTCGGCATCGCGGAAAAGGGAGCGTTTCGACTCCTCGATATCCAGAAGTATCCCGGAGATTCGCCGCTGCACCTCGTCGATTGTAGCCTCGTACCTTGTGTCGCTCTCGCCGCTTCCGGCGGAGTGCCCTTCGCGGAACCCCGCTTCCTTTCCTTTCGCGTAGGCCACCTGTATCGCTCTCTCAGCGCGGGCTTTCCGGTTTCCGAGTTCGGCCTGCAGTTCGGCGACCCGCTTCTCGAGCGACAGGATGTGTCGCTCCTCCTCGCTGAAGATCTTGACAGGTTTGCCAGGTACGGCGAACTCCTCGAGTGCTGCGGGACGAAGCGGGAATGCGTCGCGTTCCTCCTCTTTTCTCCTTAGAATCCGTTTCAATCCGACGACCGCGGGATCCCTGGATTCGAGAACGTGATCTATCAGCCGCGCGACGCTCCCGGGAGATATTCCCGAACCTTCCACATCGGTTTTTTTCTCTTCAGACGACAATATCCTCTTCTCCTCCGCGACCTGAAATGATGATCTCCCCTTCTTCCTCCAGGCGACGTATCACATCCACAATGCGCTGCTGCACCTCTTCGACGTCCTTCAGACGGATCGGTCCCATGTACTCCATGTCTTCCCTTATCATTTCCGCCGCGCGCGACGACATGTTGTGGAAGAATTTCTCCTGCAGTTCCTCGGACGCTCCCTTGAGGGCCATCGAAAGATCCTTGGTATCGACCTCCTTGAGTACTCTCTGCATTGACCTGTCGTCAAGAAGCAGTACATCCTCGAAGA
>CAZGVZ010000527.1:1718-3585 GCA_964529145.1 uncultured Fibrobacteraceae bacterium
CTGATGCCGCTCTCCTCGACGTTCACGAGGTCTTCGAAGACGAACATGAGGTTCTTGATCTCGGTGGCGAGCTCCGGATTTTCCCGCTCGAGATTCCCGAGAATGTTCTTTTCCGCTCCGCGGTCGACGCAATTGAGCATCTCCGCGACTGCCTTGATCCCCCCTATCTCCGAAACGTCGCCGCCGAACAGCGATTTGATCTGGCTCACGAGTACCTCTTCGACCTGATCGAGCGTATCCGGGGAAATGCTCTCCATTGTAGCTATGCGGGTGGTCACGTCGACCTGCAGTTCCTGCGGCAACGACGAGATGACCGGCGCGGCGTTTTTCGGCTCCATATGAGCGAGGAGGAGCGCGATGGTCTGAGGATGCTCTTTCTGGATGAAATTGACGAGCTGCTTCGGATCCACGTTCTCGAGCAGGTTGAATCCAGTGGTTCTGATGGTCTGCTGAACCTTTTCGAGGATTTCTTTGGCTTTGCGGGGGCCGAGAGCGGCTTCGAGGATTTCCCTCGCATAGTCGATTCCGCCCTGGGAGACGTACTGATGCGCGACCGCGATCGTGTGGAACTCGCTCAGTACCGCCTCGCGAATCTCGTTCGAAACGTTGTCGAGTTTGGCGATCTCGGTCGAGAGCCGCTCCACTTCGGCCTCCTCGAGATTCTTGAAAATGTGGGACGAGGCGTCGGAGCCGAGCGCCACCATGACTATCGCTGCCTTGGTGGGGCCGGGAATACCCGATATATCCGTTTTTCTCTTTTCGGCTGCCTTTTTTCCTTCATAGTTTTCACGGTAGAATCCGCTGTTCTTGTCGCCTTCCCTGTTCCTTTTTTCGCTGATTGCCATGATCTGTCGTCCCTGAGACTTATTTTTTGCGTTTTATGGCCGGAGATTCAGACAGCCACTGTTTGATGATCAGCGCTATGTTCACCGGTTCCTCCCTGGTAAGCAGTTCGACCCGTTCGAGAATCTCGGAACTCCTGCGCATCTCCTCAGGCGCCTCCTCTATGACCGGTTCCTCGAGTCCAAGGTGCTCCAGCGCCGGCACAGGCGGATTCATCGCCTCGGCCACGGTTCTCGCGAGCGACCGCAGGAACAGCACGAGCAGCGCCGCCAGAGCGAAAATCAGAACGTATTTGGCGATGGACATCCAGAAGTCCCACCGTTCCCTGTTCCTCATCTCGAGCTGCTCGCGATGCAAAAACTCGTTGTCGAACTTCACACTCGATACCGTGATCAGGTCGCCGCGCGCAAGGTCGTAACCCACCGCGTTCTTCACGATATCCTCTATATTCTGTATTTCCTCTCCGGTCCGGGCCGTGAAGGTCATCTCTCCCTTCCCTCCCTTTTCGTACCTCCCGTCGACCGCGACGGAAATCGTCAACCGCTTGATGTTGCCTATCTCCGCGACCACGTGCTGCACCGTCTTGTCGATTTCATAATTGGTGAGCGAGCGCTCGCGCTGATTGTCGCCGTCGGGCGCGTTTTTCCTGTTCTCGTCTATACGCTCCTCGGAACGAATCACCCTGCTCTCGGGATCGTACCGCTCGAGCGAGCGCTCTACCCGGTCGAAATCGAGATCGCAGGATATTTTGACGAAAGCTTTCGAGGGCCCGAGCACTCCCGCGAGCATCTGATCGACCTTTTTTTCGAGGTATTTTTCGGCGTTCTGCTGCAGCTCCATGTTCCTGGAGCTCACGATCGCGCTCTCGTCGCCCCCGAACGGATCGGACAGGAGCCTGCCGCTGTAGTCGACTATGGAGATCCGCTCCGGTTTGAGCCCGTCAACGCTCGAGGAGACCAGGTGGGAGACGCCCCGTATCTGATCCTTTGTCAGCTCACGGCCCGCGACGCACTTGATCACCACC
>CAZGVZ010000528.1:0-3580 GCA_964529145.1 uncultured Fibrobacteraceae bacterium
TTACATGATAATGATGTGAGTCTCTACCGCCGATATCCATGTATCATTCCTTACCAACAGATTGAGATAGCCGCTCGAGCATGTAATGCTACATGTAATGCTATAATATACTATCGACGAGGGCAGGATCATAGGAATTATCATTTCAGCGGAGGGTGTCAGGACAGGGAGAATACTGTGTTTCCATTCCGGTTTCTGCCCTCTTCGAGCACATTTTCGAGTCGCCGGATGAAATCGGCGGAGGTGTCTTCCTGCGAGCACTGTCCCACCGAAAGCGTCACGGTCAATCCTTCGTTCACGATGCTGAGCCGGCCGGTACGTTCGAAAATCTGAACCCTGATTCGTTCGGCGAGTTCCCTTGCCTCCCGTCCGTTGGTGTTTGGAAGGATGAGAAGAAAACGGTCACTCGAGAGCCGGCTGAGGATATCCACGGTTCTGATGATTCTTTTAATGATCCGGACAATGGTGGTCAGCACCTTATCACTGTTTTTCCTGCCGAGCGCCAGGCTGATGGCTCCGAAATTATCGATATCGAGCAGAATCACGGATAAAGCGTGCCGGTAACGCTTTGCACGGAGAATCTCTTCCCTGAGTTTCTCGAGATGATAGCCTCCCTGAATGTAGAGGGCTTCCATGGACTCGCCGGAGGATGGAGCAACGCGATTCGATTCCGGACCTGGTACGATGAGAGCCGACTCCTCCGGTGACCGGCATTCGAGGTAGTCGATCGCCGCGACGCGGATTCCCACCGTTCTTCCCAGCTTTAGCTGCAGCTCGGCCTTATGGGCGAGGATCCGTTTCCAGCGGTTCACCGCTTCCGCGTTGTCAACAACGACACCCGTGAGTCTCTGCATAAGAAGTGTAAACGGCGGCGTCTGATCCGGTTTCAGTTCGATGAGCAGACGTTTGATCATCGAAAAGGAGCGCGGGTCGGAGTCCGCCAGCGGCACCTGGATCAGATCGTGAAACCCGGGAAAAGGGAGTTCAGGATTCATAGGGTAATGAGACACTCGTTCATACGGTGGTGGATTAATCTATAAATATATATGTTTTACGGATAGTTTAATGAATCCGTCGGCGAACGCGTTTCCCTGATTTCCGCTCCGGGCTTCGCAGGGAGGGCGATCCCTGTTCTTTACGGTTCGAATCAACAGCCGCGGCCAAAAAGCCCTGGTCCGGCTTGAGCGGGGGTAAGGTCCGCAAAAAGCCGGACGGGGGGGGGCGCCTGCGCCCGAAGTCGCTGTCCTGCCCACTGCCTCGGGGTCGTGGTCCCCTTGTGCAAATCCGGAAGGGATTCCACAATGATTCTTGCCGAGGCAGGTAATAGGTTCCTTTGCGGGGCGTCTACATGGCCCTCACTTTCGTTGCCTCTGGCGGCGGCGCTTCGAACTGAGTATTTTTGCGAACAAGGTGCGTTTTGGCTGAGGTGGATATGAAAAGAATCCTGAATATCCTGTTCGCTGCCTTCATTGCAGGGTGTCCGCTTCATCTTCGGGCGCAACCGTCCAATCCGGAAGATTCCCTCACCCTGGCTCTATGCGACAACCCGGAGCAGATCGTATCACGGAGGGCAGGTGATTTTCGGATCGAATACTATATGGGCGAAACTCAGTTGAATATGAAAACGATGAGAGGATTCCTGGAGCTCAATGGCGCCAGCGCCCCCTATTATAAAAAATTCAAGGCGCGGCGTATCTCGGGTTCTCTCATGATGGCGAGCGTAATAGGTTTTATCGTCCTGGACAATTATGTTTCAAGACCCTCCTTTCCGGTGATTACCCTGGCCGGTATCGCCACATCGGTCTGGGGTTTTACCGTTTTCCTGGGTGCCAATGACAAATTTCGCCTCGCGATACACCATTATAACAGGGATATTTGCAGGCTGAAGTAACCCCCGTCTCCCCGGCATTTCGTCTATTTACGTTCAAGGAATAAACTACCCGGTCCGACGTTACGCGTGTATTCAGGGGATTTCAGACTCCTCGAAAAGCCGCCAAACATGCAATTGATAACGGAACGGTTCAATGATACAATCACACCTGGATTCCGTAGTCGATTACGTCGTCTGCATTTTTGGTTCGGCCATACCTGCCTCGGTAAGAGAGGTCAATGTGATCCTTATGGGATTTTCAGCAAGGGGACCACGGCTTTTAGCCGTGGTAGTTGATTGATTTTTATGAAGGATCGTTGCGCTGTGGAGATGACTTTACGGAAAATAATCGTCTTTTCGCTGGTGCTTCTCTACGCCTCGGCTGTCCGCGGAGAAGTTCAATTACAGAAGAGGCGTTCATTTTCGATTCCTCTTCCGCTTGTGACCATCTTATGGGATGAAAACAGGAATTTCATCGAAGCTTTCGTGGCTTTCGAAGGCAGCAGTGAAGGGTGGGCCATCGGTCCTGTGGATGACCGATATGTCAAAGACACACGCCGTGAACGTGTCGACCATTTTTACCGGGAAAGGCCGATGAGCGCCCATTATGTCTCGCCTTTCGAGGCCAAGCTGCTCGAACGGGTCTGCAAGAAATTCGAGGAGACGCTGATTATTTATGAAAAAGAACTCAAGAACCGGCGTTGGGACCGGCTGCTCTATCTGGATGGTCATTTTTCTCCGTTTTTCAGAGGTTTTTTTTATCTCTACTGTGGTGCGCATAACTCGCTCAGCGCCCTTCCCAAAGTGACCCGTATAGCGGATTCCCTCTATGAGGAATCCACTCTTTCGCTTAAAAGCGACAGGAGGATACTTACCTGGCGGGAAAATCCGGAGCATGTCATAAAGCTGCGCATCGCGGCGAAAGAGCTGGCATTCCAGATGAAGCAATGGCGCATTCGCGTGCTCACCATACCGGAAATCGATCTGAGGCAGGACAAATCGAAAAAGTTCCGGGAAGCCCACGAGCTGTTTATCCGCCTCTATTATAATCTCCCCCCCGCGGTGATCCGTAAGAATCTGTTTTGAGGAGATGCCGTCCGTAAGTATAGGTGGACTCCCACCCGGAATCAAGCTGTCGGCGGAGCTTTAGAGAGTTGTGTGGAGGCTTCAGTGGCGGAGAAGGGAAAAATGAAGTATTTATAGTTGTTCCGTTACGTTTTACCTGTATGCCTTCGTATTTGATTCGATGATACCTGCGCCACTCGATCAACTACCCATCTCCGCTTACCGAAGTGAAATCATCACCGCGCTTCGCGAACACCAGGTCATCGTCGTAGACGGAGATACCGGGTGCGGGAAATCGACGGTGCTGCCTTTTCTCTGTCGTGAAGCGTATCCCGGTTCCGGAGGCCGCATCGGCATCACCGAACCCCGCAGGATCGCGGCCGTCTCGCTGGCCGGATACACCTCGCGGCTCGAGCACGAACCTGTCGGTCTGAACATAGGATTCAATGTACGGTATTCCAGACGGCTGCGGAAGAAAACGCGTATCGTGTACATGACCGACGGTGTGCTTCTGGTTTCCCTGTCCGCCGATATAACCGCGCGAATGAATTGAAACAATTTTGCGCTTATTTTGAAATTTTCACAAATTGCGTTTTAAGAGTTTTTAAACCCTGTTTAACCAGACTATAAACAGTCTGGATCTTC
>CAZGVZ010000529.1:0-3568 GCA_964529145.1 uncultured Fibrobacteraceae bacterium
TTAACGCCTCTGCAATCGATTCTCTTCCGGCGTATTAATCCTATGTTCTTCGATAATGTCTTTAAACATTCATGATGACACGCTTGTTCTATTTTATAAAGCCATTCATCCCACGTTGGGTGCAGCTTTATTTTCGCAGGGTCGTTTTTCTTGGCAAAATACGTCAATGCAGGCCTTTTTGGCCCATAGATCAATCATCACGAAACAAACCTTTCTGGTTCAATGGTTGGCCCGGGGGCAAACAATTCGCACTTGTAATTACTCACGACGTGGAACTTCAAAGAGGTTTCGCAAAAATCTCCATTCTGAGGACAATCGACCGCATGCTCGATTTCCGCTCCTCGTTCGGTCTGATTCCGGAGCGTTATACATTGGACGATGGTATTCTGGATGTTCTCCGCAACGAAGACAATGAAATCTATGTCCATGACCTTTATCACGACGGAAGGCTTTTCAGCAGTTACGAAACATTTCACGAAAGAGCCCCGATCATCAATCATTATCTTCATATCTGGAATGCTAAGGGATTCCGGGCCGGGGCTATGCACCACAACCTCGACTGGATCGGCGAGCTGGATATCGAGTACGATATGTCTACTTTCGATACCGATCCGTTCGAACCGATGCCGGATGGCGTCCATACCATTTTTCCTTTTCTCGCCTATAGCAATTCGGCAAACAGGTACTATGTGGAGATTCCCTACACAATGCCTCAGGATCTCATGGCACTGGTGATACATCCGGCCCGTTCCATCGAGATCTGGATAAGAAAATTCGACTGGATCGTCGAACATCAGGGAATGGTTTCGATGAACGTTCACCCGGACTATATTTCCTTCGGAAACGAAACCACGGGCCGCAACACCTATCCGGTGACCTCTTACAGGCGTTTTCTTTCTTACATAAATGACCACTACCGCGATATCATGTGGAATCCGCTTCCGTCGGAAATGAGTGATTTTATTTTTAGTCAACAAGCCGACCGCCATCGGCGACGGCTTGCTTGAAGCGGGGCGACAGCCCATCGGCGAGCCGGTGATTTCTCACTCTGTTCAGTAAGCGTAAGGGGTCGGGTGACCGCAGCAACACTCGTTTAGTACGCTTTCCTGATATTGAACCCCTCTAAAGGTCTTTTAAGATGCTTTATCATACAGTAAGTAATTATTTCACAAATTAACTGGCTTTTACAGGTATACCTCCACCGAAAGATATGCTTTTGCATAATACAAAAATCAAAACAGTCTTACCCAACAATGATTCTCCTCCCAAAAAAGCGCTCGTCATCGCTTACAAACAGCTCAACGCCGATCCGCGCGTGAACAGGGAAATTAATTCATTGCTGGATAACGATTACAGTGTCGATCTTGTTTGCGTTTGTCCAAATGATATGAGGCGGCGAAACATCAGGAACGATAACATGAACGTATTCATGATACCCTTGCAAAGAAAAAGAAGCTCTCTGCCAAGGTACATTTATGAATACGCGCTGTTTTTCCTTTTCGCACTTTCCGTTTCATCATCGCTTATATTCAGGAACCGGTACAGTTTCGTTCAGGTTTTTACCATGCCCGAGGCGCTTGTGTTCTGCGCTTTGGCGGCAAAACTCAAACGAATCAAAATTTTAATGGATTGGGAAGACCCGTCATACGAGCTGTTTCTCATCAAATTTCCCTCGAACTCACTATCTGTGGTCGAATTCCTGCTCAGGTATCTGGAAAAAATGAGCGTTTGTTTCGTAGATCGCATCGTGACACCCAACAGAACCTTCAAGGAAACGTTTATACGCCGGGGTTACTCACCAGAAAAAATCGATATTGTCCTCAACGCTCCGGATACGAGGATATTCTCGTCTGATGTTGTCAGAACGGGAACGATCAGAAACCGTTTCAGCATCTTCTTCAACGGTACAATTCTCCACAGGCACGGTGTGGACATCGGCATCGAAGCGATTGCGATAATAAAACGCGCATACCCACAAGTCAAGCTTACCATTGTCGGCGATGGAGAACCGTCATACGTGCGTTTCTGCGATGAAAGAATCGAACGACTCGGATTAAGGGAAAACGTGGAGTGGTATCCCAGGGTCTTTATCGGAAAGATGCCCGATTTCTATAACGAAAACTCCGTTGTCATCATACCCAACAGGAGAAATCCTTTTACCGCGATCAATTTTCCTCAGCGAGTTTTCGAATGCGGGATAATGCGGAAGCCGGCGATCATATCACGTTTACCGGGGATTCAGGCATATATGCCCGAGGACAGCGTCCATTATGTCGAACCGGACAATCCGATATCCCTCAGTGAAGGAATCATCGCTGTGTGCTCCGATGAAAAGACCTATTCATCTCTCGTTAAACGAGCCTTCGAGATCTGCAATTCGATTTCATGGGAAAACGAATACATGAATGCAATCGTTAAAACCATATCGAGCCCTTCACCTTCCGTAGCTCCACAAAAGATTACACAGGGCCCGCCGCGAACCCACCGCTCCCATACATTACCCGGAATAATCCGCAGACTGATACACAGAAGAGAACAACGTCCTGCAGGACCCGGAACCTCTTTCGGAAAGTGATTCCGGATTGGAAGCATCAAGTCTTCATTGAAGGATACATGTAATGAATTACGTGCTTATCACCCCCGCGAAAAACGAAGCGGCTCACATAAACCTAACCATTGGCGCTATTGCCGCACAGACCCTTCCTCCCCTGGAATGGGTCATTGTGAGTGACGGCTCTACAGATGCAACTGACAAAATCGTTTCAGCCGCAAGCCAAGAATACAGCTTTATCCATTTTTTGAGAAAGCAATCCGTCCCTCAGAAGGATTTTAGTTCAAAAGTAAAGGCCTTCAATTTTGGAAAAGACAATCTGCATGAGACTTCATACGAGTATATAGGCAATATCGACGCCGATATATCCTTTGGCCCGGATTATTTCAGGTTCATTTTGAAGGAATTCATGAATAACGAACGCCTTGGCCTCGCCGGCGGGCTGCTTCACGAGGAGATCGACGGCAAAGAAAGGCCGCTCTACACCAGCCTGACCAGTGTTTCGGGAGGAGTTCAACTTTTCAGGAGGACCTGTTTCGAGCAGATCGGCGGGTACATTCCCAATAAATCCGGAGGTATAGACTCTGCAGCCGAGATCATGGCGCGAGAAAATGGATGGATAGTACGGACGTTTCCGGAATACAAGGTCCTTCATCATGGGCCGATGCTTACCGGTGAAGCGAACATATACAGGACGATGTTCCGCTCCGGTTTCACCAAGTACAAGCTCGGGTATCATCCTTTTTTTCACCTGGTCAGTTGCGTACGCCGGCTTGCCGTGAGACCTTATTTCTTCGGCTCTTTTTTCTTTCTGGCCGGCTTCATTACGGCCGCGTTGAAAAAAGAAACTATCATCCTGCCCGAAAAAACGGTACGTTTTCTTCGAAAAGAGCAGATATACCGCCTCATGGCGAACCGATTCATTCCGGGATTGCCCCTGAAATATGACTGAAGAATTACAGGCACCTCCGGTACCGGCGCTCACCGTGCTGTTGATTTTCCTGTCGGGACTTCTGG
>CAZGVZ010000530.1:0-3542 GCA_964529145.1 uncultured Fibrobacteraceae bacterium
CAGTCCTTTATTCGGTTATTAATCAGACACAGGTACCGTCTTTAAAATCTATGATCATGAAAAGAGATCCGGATGCTTTTATTGCGATCATGGATGCAAGCGATGTGACAGGTGAAAATGTTGGTAATCAACCTCATTGGTAGAAGCGCAGGATTGGTGCTGTTCTACTTTCAGATGCGCAAAGATAATTGATAATGTTCAGTTTATGTTATTGTTTTTTCAACTATGAAAAGGTTATATTTGGACATTGCTGTAAATCCAGAATTCCGCAGGTGTATGCGGAAGCCGGGATACATTAAGCTGCGGGAAATCTGTATGAAATGTATGCCCTTTGTTTCTTTGGTAGTGATTGGATTACTATCTGATTGTGAATGATTTGGCTGGCAATGAGATCTAACTAGTATTTCTGTTACGTATGTCACGGAGGGCTTTCGGAGGGTGTCTTGACTATTGAATATTTCAGCATGGATCGCACCCGTCTTTTAAAAACAAAGGCACGGGATGACGCGTTTAAGGAATTGATCGAGCTCGTCGATGCTGAGGCACATGCAATCGAGCGGAGTCAGATTTTTGATCTTGTACTGGAACGCGAAGCGACTATTTCAACCAGATTGCTTCCGGAAATCGCTATTCCTCATGCACTGATACCAGGTTTCAAATCAACGCAAGCTGCAGTTGGATTCAGTCCAGATGGGATCGATTATGATCCAAACGACCCCACTAAGGTTCGACTGATTATTCTCATTGTCGGAGATGGACTTGAACACCTTAAGGTGCTGGCGCTGGTGGCAGAACGGTTGAACGATCCCGAAACCGTTGAAGAGTTGCTGAAAGCGAAAAGCATCAAAAAAGTATTCAACCTTCTTAACGGAACTCCCGCACAACTACAAAAATCAGGAAAGTTGACTGCTGCGCAACTATCTGCTTCCCATATGCTCCAAAAAGCCTGTGAACTCGGGGCAGAACTTAATGTGGCTGCAATTGTCTACCATGATGTTACAGATGGAATTCCTCCGGTTAAACTGAAGAAAAATATGTGCGCATTCTATCTTGTATGTCCAGACTTGAATCTTTATCCGGAAAAGGTACCAGGGGTTACGGAGATCCTTCAGCTTCCTTTTGGAAATGTGAATCGTACAAGTCAGGCAGAGCTGGTATTGATCTATCTTATTTCACGTGGTCTTCTAAAGAAAAACAGCCGTATTATGAGTGTTCTGGGTGAACCTGGTTCCGGAAAAATTGATTCATTGCTGATATCCGATACGTCAAAGTTTGACCTGTTCTTTCTTACCAGCACCGAGAGCCGTCCTCTTGATCTTGAACATCATGTTCTGGCCAGAATTATTCAGATTGCAGGTGAACTTGCTGCTGAAGGGAGAGAGGGAAAACCGGTTGGCACAATATTCATTCTGGGAGATTCTGAAGAGGTTCTTAAATCCTGCCAGCAGATGGTGGTGAATCCTTTTGGTGGTTACCGGGAGGAGAACCGCAACGTGCTTGACCCTGGTCTGGAAGCGACGATCAAGGAGTTTTCGAAGCTCGATGGAGCTTTCATTATAAGGGGTGATGGAGTCATTCTTACCTCAAGCGTGTTTCTGAAAGCGGAAAATAATCAGGATCCGCTTCTAAAAGGATTTGGCGCCCGCCATACTGCTGCAGTAAATATCAGTTGTGCAACCAGAGCGATTGCTGTAGTACTATCAGAATCGACTCGTCGGGTCAGCGTTTTCAAGGGTGGAAAACGGATATTGTATTTTTAGTGGTTGTGTAAAGTATTCGATAAATGTACTTCCCCCGGTTGCGAAATTGATTATTAACAATTAACCCGGCGAAGCCGGAAAACGATACGAAATATTTTTGGCTTATCCAACTATTTTCGTTATCACGGGGATGCCTTAATCGGAAAAAACGGTACCGTTTACCTGAAGAATGTTGCATATGGTAACCGATAATCATCAGTTTTACGATAGGTTCAAAAAAAAGGAATTGTCTATCAGTTGTCATTTAGGAGCGGCTTCGCTTCCTTCTGACCGGGGGCGCCCGTCTTGATCTGTACCGCAAAGGCGGCGATTCGCTTCAGGGCAGGTAACATTACTTCAGGTTGCATCCGTTAAGCATGGCCGAGCTGAAGGGCCGGCGGGTCGCACAGGTGCCGTTCGAACCGCTCGTCCTCGTCGAAGGCGCGAAAGCCCCGTCGTTCGATTCACTGGTGCGTTTCGGCTGATTCCCCGAACCATTGACAAAATCCAACAAACGTTTTTCGCGCCGGTGGCACAATGAAAAAAACGACCGGATGATCCGTGAGGACATCAATGAGGTGTCGGTCCTTCAGGATATCGGCAGCGTGCAGCTTCTGAGCGATCTGTTGCCCTCAAAGGTCGGTTCGTTGCTTTCGGCAGATCGATTTCCGGCAAGCCTGACATAGGCGGTTATTTTATTTACGCGGCGGTTCCGGATTAATCGACGGGTGAGAGCGACGATGTCGCCTGTCCCGGCCCGGGGACGGATGCAGACAGTTCCTCAAGGCCTATCAACCTTCCTGCCGCCGAATGCCGGATTGAGGTTCAGCACCCCCGCTTCGATATTCCCGCTCAGTGTCGTGCGCAGATACATCCCGGGAGGAAACCTGCCGACGGAACGCTGAAACCTCTGCCCCCTGATGTTGAATATGCCGTTGTCGGGTGTATTTTTATGGGCGGGAAGAGCATATACCGGCCCGGTTTTTATTTCTGAAGTATTGAAATATGAAGAAAAATCAAGCGTCTGCACACCGGTAATGTGATCAATCCCCATACTGCACACTTCCTTCAGGATGCTCTTTTCGGATACATGCCTCTCCAGCTCTTCAATAAAAGCCACCTCTTTCTGCACGGCGATCAGCGCAGCCGCCAACGGTTCGTTTTTCTGCAGCCGGTCTTCTAGAAATGCCGCGGGGAAATGATAACCTCTCCTGTTTAGCAATTCCGCCTGGAGAAAGTATCTCGACACTATACTGTGAAGTTGGGGGACCTCAAGTGGTACTCTAAAGTACGGCAGTGCATAACGTTCCCAGTTCTGTCGCTCCTCTTCGGAGGCGTTCATCCGATCCTCGATGGCTTGCCGGGCAGCCGCTATCTCCTTTTTATACGCTTCGTCATTCACTCGCTCTTCCAGTTTCGCCAGGGAATCGATCACGAAATCGTTTCCGAATATTTTCAACAACTCAAGCGCCGTACTGCCGACATGGCGCCATGTCGTATTTGAAGCAAGGCGGAAAGCGATATTCACCGCGTCGTCAGGATGGCAACAGTAGATCGCGGTAATGACTTCCTGGTACCTCCCCTCTTCCGACATTGCCATACCGTAGAGGGCATCCTGTAACGCCGGCTTATCGGGAAGTTTCGTAATGGCCCGGAGAAATACCGATAATGCCGGATCCTCCATCTCTCTGATATGTGTTTTGGTAAACGGGATCAATTCGGAACGGTAGGCGCCGGCCAGACGACCCGCTTCTTCTTCGATTTTCGCTTCATTGTTCATCATTTCTCCCTGAATGGACAAGG
>CAZGVZ010000531.1:0-3539 GCA_964529145.1 uncultured Fibrobacteraceae bacterium
CTATGTTGACCGCTGAGTCGAGCTCCGCGGCCTGCGTGCGCTGTCCGTTCCCGCGACCGTCACTGGCCGTCTCCACGGATGAGGCGAATGAGGGGATTTCGACGGCATACAATATCCTGTATGCCGGGCGCTATCGGTCCACCATGGAGTGGGGGTTTCGGAAGCAATTGCCGGAACTTGATCAGGTTGATCAATAAAATTGACTGTAGAATCAATGAAATTGTAGAATTGGGGAAATGAACTGTTGAAAATTCACGTACAAGGATTGTATGGAATTCTGGAAGGACTACGAGATCGAGCAATGCCTGGACAAAGGCAGCGAAAGCGAGGTGCTGGTCGTCCGTAAACGGAAGGACGACAGTCGACTCATAGTGAAATCAACCGACACCTCCAGAACGCGCGAACGGAGGTGCGTGAAAAAACAGTACAACCGCGAAATAGACATTATCACCGCGTTCGATCACCCGAATATCGCGATGCCGGTCGATATCCAGTTCGAAGACAACCACGTAATGATCATGTACCCCTTCTACATGGGGACCACGCTCGGAAATCTGATAAAGAACGACGCCGTTCTTACCGAAAAAGAATCTCTAGTCATCACAAGGCAGCTGCTGGAGGCGCTGGCCTACGTCCACAACCGGGGAATCGTCCATGCGGACATCAGCCCAAACAACATCTTCATCACGGAAAAGAACGGGCTGAAGCTCCTGGATTTCGGGTATTCTTTGACTGAGGAAGAAGCGAGGAAGATCGCGGAGGGGAACATCATCGGCACGTTTCCGTACCTTTCTCCGGAGCAGATGGGATTCACGGGATTCAAGATCGACTGCCGGTCCGACCTGTATTGCGTCAGCATCCTGCTCTACAGGATGCTTGCCGGAAGGCTTCCGTTCACGATGAACGACTCGAACATCAAGGAACTGCTCGATGCGTCCATCAAGAGAAACATACCGGTGCTCAAGGGTTCCTCGAGAAATCTCAACGAGATAGTTCTCAAGGGGCTCCGTCCCTCGCCGGGTGACCGGTACCAGACCGCGGAGGGTTATCTCTTCGACATCAACGCCTCCATCGACATGGCGACCGGGTCTTCCCCGGCAATCCCCGTCGGTGAGAAAGACACGCTGTTCTCCGTAAACCGGAAAAGGCACTTCATCGAACGTGAATCGGAAATGGGGGCTCTCCGGAGCGCGCTGGGAAAGCTCGATGAACATGAGGGGAGATCCATTCTCCTGTACGGAAAATCCGGTATCGGAAAAACGGAAATCGTCAGGGAATTCCTGGAGCAGGTCGATGGCGGAGTATACGACATCGTTACCGCGAAATGCAACAGGTTCACTCCGACCCAGCCCTATTTCGTGCTCCGTAAACTGCTCGTCGAGCTGTATTCGATCATCGAGGGACGCAAGCCGGAGGAGCGCAGGGAACACTTCGAATTCATTCAGCGTGAACTGGCTGAATACTCCGGGCTCGTCTGCAGCATCGTTCCGGAACTGAAACACTGGTTCAGGCTGATAAATTCAGTCGGTACGATCGAAAAGGGAAAGGAAGTCGATCGAATCATTCACGTCTTCAGTCAGGTTTTCAGAACACTGTGCAAGAAAAGGAAAATGATCCTTTTTATCGATGATATCCAGTGGATCGACCGTATCACGTTCGAGGTAATGAGAAAAATAGTGCACCAGCGGATGGGATGTCTTGTGGTGTGCACTTTCCGCACAGGCGGAAACGACGACGAACTGTTCTATTATTCCGAGAACATGAAGGATGCGGGTTTTTCGAAAGTCCTCAAGGTGACCCCTTTCACCCGCAGAGAGGTGCGAAGGCTCGTGTCTCTGAAATTCGAATCGCTCAGGGATGCCGATACGCTTACCGAAGTGCTGATCAACAGGACCGACGGCAACCCGTTCATCATCACCGAAGCCATACGTTACCTCGTCAGCAACGCCTATCTCGGAATGAGTAGCGACGAATGGAAGCTGCGGCCCGAGCACCTCGCTCTTTTGCCCGAGAAATTCGACATGTTCTCGCTTATCATGGTCAAATTCAACTCGCTTTCCGGCCAGGAGAGGAATGTCCTGCAGATCGCGTCCGTCATTGAGGGCAGGTTCGGGGCTGCGGTGATAAGCGAGGTGAACAACAGAAAGATCGGTGAAAACGAACGGATTCTCGCGACTCTCGAAAGCTGCGGATTCATCAAAACCCAGTTGAGGGGGGGGTACGCATTCACCCACGACAGGATCCAGGAATCGATCGCGGAGAGAATCCCGGCGGAGGAAAAATGCGGCATTAACGAGAAACTGGCCGGCTATTTCATGAATCTCTCTTCGAAAGACGCAGAATACATATTCGCGGCCGCGGAATATTACCTGAAAAGCAGAAACTATCTTCAGGCGATAAATGCGTGCCGCCGCGCCGCGGAATTCGCGACAGAGAAGAACGCTCTCGACATAGCGATCAAATATTTCAAGAATACCCTTGTCATATGTAAGTTCGGAGAAAGTGAAGGCGTGCGGCCCGAAATCGACCTGGCGGAAATCACGATCCGGTACGGCAGGGTCCTGATGATGACCGGTGCGAACACGCAGGCCCTCAACGTCTACAACGGTGTCGTGAGGAACCCCTCTCTGAGCGAACTGCAGAAGCTCGAAGTGAAATACAACATAGGCTCTATCTATCATAACCTTGGACAATTCGAAAAATCGACACCCCACTTCCTCGAAATGATCCGTGAAATGGGAGTCAGTGTGCCCCGTGGCGTCAACAGGATCAAGCTGGCGGTCATTTTCGAGATCGCGGTGCAGGCTCTGCATTCGATCGGCCTTCGAAGGCTTTTCAGGAAAAGGAACGACACCTACTCGCTCATCAAGTCCCGGGTTCTGTTCAAGCTTTCGTATTCGCTCTATTTCAACGACATGAACCTCTGTTTCCTCATCAATTTCAAGTCCCTGAACCTGGCGGACCACCTCGATGACTGCTATGAGAAATCCGAGGTATACGCGTCGCATCAGATCCCCAGTTACCAGATGATGCTCAAGCGAAGGACGTTCCGTTTTGCCGGGAGAGCGATCAGGATAGCGGAAAAGGTGCAGCGCCCCGACAATATCGCTTTCGCCGAATCTTTCGCGGGGCTTACCAGGTACTATAACGCCGAATGGAAAAAAAGCGAGGAGCTTCTCGAAGGCAGCATCGGGCGCTACAGATCGCTCGGTGATCTGAACAACCAGATCATAAGCGCCGAACACCTCTGGAAAATCAAATTGATAAAGGGGTGTCTTCGCGAGGCGAACGAAGAGATGCTCAAGACCATCGATCTGTGCAGAAAAGTGAACGAGCAGTATTATCTCGTAGTCACAGTGGCCGCCCTGCAGCTCGTTGAATTGCTCAGGAGCGGAGAGTACGATCCCGCCCGGGATGAAGAAATCGAGTCGAAGATGAAAACGGTCGATTCCGTACTCCTCCAGATAGATGCCGGCGCATACCTTCTCAACAAGGAAATGGAGCTCGGAAATTTTCAGAAGGCGTACGATGCCGCCTCG
>CAZGVZ010000532.1:0-3533 GCA_964529145.1 uncultured Fibrobacteraceae bacterium
CGGCGAGCTCGTTCCGCTCGTACCGTATCCTCGCCCTGCCCAGGTGGGCCTCGCAGGCGCTCGGAAGGGGTTGATCCCCCGCGAGGGAGAGGGCCTCATCGTATGCGCCGAGGGCGCCGCCCAGGTCGTTGGCCGATTCCCGGAGCTCGCCGATGCTGACCAGCGCGAGGATTTCGGAGAAGAGGATGCCGGCGGCCCGGCTCGCCGCGAGGGCCTCCTCGAAGACCCTGCCCGCTTCCTTTCGCCGCCCGAGGTTTTGGTAGGCCGTGCCAAGTATCCATCCCGCCGATGCGCGGAAGGCCTGATCGCCCGGGGCCAGCGCGTCGAGGGCCGCGAGGGAATGGACGATCATGCCTTCGGCGTCGTAGCGCGTTATCGCCAGAGTCGCGCGGGCGACCGATATGCGGCCCTCGAGGCCCCGGGCGCCGACGCGGGCGGCGGCGTCGCGTCCCGCGGCCGCGAGGGCGGCCTCGGCCGCGCGGAGACTGTCCTCGACGCCCTTGGTCCTTCCCGCTGCGAGCGAGCTCGTCGCGAACCTGACCCAGAGCTCCGGCCTTCGGCCTTTTTCCTCGTTGCTGAGCGACGCGAGCCAGTCGATGGCGGCGCTCGCCGCTTCTCTCGAGTGCAGGCTCATGAGGGGACTGTCGAGGAGGAGCAAGGCGGCGTCGATGTCGCCGGCCGCGGTCGCGTGGCGGAAGGCCTCGAGGACCATGCCGGAGGCCTCGAGCCAGGATGCGGCCCTTCGATGGAGTTCCGCTATCGTCGTCCCTCCCGTCGCGGCCGGGGCCCCCCGCTCGAGCCTCTGCCGGAGCAGCTCCGAGAAGAGCTGGTGGTAGCGGTACCAGCGGCGCTCTTCGTCCAGGGGAATGATGAAGAGATTTGCCCGCTCCAGGGCCTCGATCGCGTCCTGGCCGCTCATTCGCGCTTCGCCTGGGCTGTCGGTTCCGAGCAGGGCCTCGCAGAGGGGACCGGAAAAGCGCTCGAGGATGGAAGTGCGGAGGAGGAAGTCGCGGATTCGCGGCGCCTGCAGCGCGAAGACCTCCTCGAAGAGGTAGTCGAGCGCGGCCGTCAGGTTCTGGCGGTCGAGCACTCCGTACGTGATCCGGTCAAGGGCTCCGGCCGCGAGATCGCCGGGATTCGATGGAGTCGGCATGTGCTCGGCCTGGAGGCCCTGCTGGATGTTGCGGTATCCCCAGTGCACTCCCATCCGCTGCACGACTCCGGAACTCACCTCGATGATCTTGCAGGAGATGGAGATCTGCGCCGTCTCGATATCGAGCTGGGAGATCATGGCGCGGATCTGATCGATGTTCTCTTCGGTATCGTACACGATCAGCGCGTTCGTGTGCGTTACTACAGTCAGTTTGCCGCGGGCGGAAAGAAGGTTCTGGATCGATTTTTCGATCTCGCCGGCCGCTGTATGATTGATCTTGATGACCTCGCGCTTGAGGGGAGAGAACTCCTGCGACGCCTGATAGCTGGATGCGTCGTCGGTGATTCTCTTGCGCTGCTCTTCCGCGGGAAGGACGTAAATGTAGGATCCCTCGTTCGACGCGTACAGGTCGTTGATCCTGCAGACGATCGCGAGGATCTCTTTCCAGGTTTTTTTCGACACCGCGATGGAAACCGTGCCGGTGATCTTCTCGCTCACGATGATGTCCACGCCGCTGAACGAACTGAGCTGTTTGCACACCGACTGAACCTGCGCGTCGTGCACTTCGTATCGGTCAATGACATCGTTCCTGCCGTACAATTCGCCGGTGGATGCGGCCGCAATACCTGCCCAGCACGCCGCCGTAGCGATGATCGCTTTTCGTATGGTCATTTTCTACTCACTTCCTGCCCGGGCGCCGCCTGGGAGAGCTGCAAGGTGAAAGATCGTGAGATGCCGTATTCGGTGATCAGGAATACCACCTTGTCCCTGAAAATTTTAAGCACGTTTCCCTTCTCGACCGCGTCTCGCTCCCTGAACGCGAAAGGACGGCGTCCGTTCTTCACGTCCTCGCACAGCGCGATCCGGTCGGTATTGTCGTAGAGGACGCCCACGAGCACAAGATTGTCGACGAACGGGAGACCCGTGAGCGAAAAGGAATTGGATTCTATGGGCATGAAAGGATCGCGCCCGGTCGCGCTGTAACGCACGATTCTTTTTTGTGGATGAAGAGTATCCCGTGCCATGACCTCTTCGACGCCTGAAATGGAAGGTTCCGTCGGCGGTTCGATCAGAGGCGCCACGGGGGGCGGGACCTCGATGGAATGGGAAACCCTGGTGATCGAGGAGGTCTCGGGCTGCGGAACCGTCTCCGCTGGTGAACGGGTGAACGAAGTATCGCTCTTTTCCGCGAGGGTGACGCATTCCTGAAGCAGCGGCGAGTAGATATAGCCGGGTTTGCCTTCGATCGAAACCCGTGACCACTCCCCGTCGCGCCCTGTCACCGACACGACCTCGCCCCGGGACATTTTGGCAACCACGTCTCCTTTGAGGGAGGGAGCCGAACGCACGTTGACCTGATCGGCCTTCACGGTCATGGCGGTTTCCCTACCGACGGGCTCTTCCATTTCGGGCGCACCGGTTTCCGCCGCAGGGGGCGTCGAATCTGCAGCCACCAGGTCGGGCGTATCAGGAACGTTTTCCCTGATAGGGAAGGTCTTCTCGCGCGATACTCTTTGCGTCGCGTCGCGGCGGGCCCTGTTTCCCATGGAGGCCAGGTCGGGTTCATAGGAGGGGACGCGATAGAACCGGTAATTCAGGGACAGGCCTTCGCCCGAAGTCCACAACATTGCGTTCTGGTTGGCGCGCTGCATGCAGAAAAGGGAAAGGACCTTACCATGGGTAAACGCGATATTGAAGCTCGAATCCGCGCAGGAGGTGTCGATCGCGACAAGCGCCTCGATGCCCGGTTTTCCCGGTCCGGACCGTTCCCTGAGGGTGATCCGGCCGAAGGGTGCGTTCGAGGGGAGATCGAGAAGCTTCTTGCCGGTCGTATTTAGGGAATTGGGAACGTCAAGAATCACCGTCCAGCCTTCGCGCCGAAGAGAGCCGCTGACTTCACGGTCGAATTCGAAAGCGAGCTCGCTGATCTGACCCCGCTGCAGCAGGAGAACGTTGCGAAGGCGTGCATCCGTTTCTTGCGACCCGGGGGCGACGGTCTGCGAAGTCCGTTTCTGAACGGCAGGGGCAGAGTCGGACGTGGATTTCCGTGCGACCTCCGCATCTGGAACGGATGCAGCGGCTGCCGACTTTGTAGTCGCGGGCTGCGCCGGCCGCGAAACGGACCGCTTTCCGCCGCTGCTCCAGGAGAAGGCCTGAACCGGTTTTTCCGAGAGAAGCGCCATCCATTTTCCCTCTTTTTTAACCGACTTGATGGGCAGGGAAACCGGTGATTTGAGCGTCACGAAGAGATCGATCGTGCCGTTCTTTTCCTCGCTGGCCGCAATGTTCTTCACCGGGGAGGCGGCAGGAAATGCATCATAGGAAAACTCGGGAAGACCGTAGATGCAGCCTTCGAGATGTATCGAAGCGGACTTTTCCT
>CAZGVZ010000533.1:0-2590 GCA_964529145.1 uncultured Fibrobacteraceae bacterium
AGCGCGCATCCCCACGAATAAAGTGCCATCGAGTCGATGCAGCGCGGCTTTGAGGGATTTGAGATGTCGAGTGATTTCATGTACAGTCCCGTACCGCACGATCCCTCATCGAGATAGAGAAGCGTTGCAATCGTACCGTCGATGGTGATCGCGTCGGTTTTCCGGGGAATATCCCTCACTAATTCCACCATTTCACAATTCTCTGCAGTCATATGGTAAAACAGACTACTGCTGTCACAACACCTCCATTCCGTGTGGTAATCAACTCGATCAGTGTCATTGATGGTATAGGGAGGAGCATTAAGATACGGACAATAAAGAGACAGCAATTCCGGTTTGATGCCCTGGTTCGACAGATCATACAATGCCAGGCCGGCGGAAGTGGCGACTCCCGCGATGGTTGTTCCGTCCGCGCGGGTATTTATGTCAACTTCCCAGACACCGCCAAAATGATCATGTGTAGTGGCCAGTAGCACCGGTGCGGCCGGGTCGCTGATATCGACACAATTGAGCGTGTTCTCATTCGCTCCGCCGACAAAGGCCAAATGACCTTTCACCGCGAGGGAAAATCCCCAGCCTTCCAATCTGCAAAATCCTTGCACCGCCGGTGCTGATGATCCGACAGGACCGATGACGACCAATCCGCTATCGGTGGAGAGAATAAGAGTCGAATCGGCACAAGCGACGTCATACGGTCGACCGACATACGCCGGAAGCTGCAGCAGCGATGCGGCATGGGCCTGTTGAAGCGTACATAGGAGGGAGATGATAAAAAAGAGATGTACGCGCATAGGTTCTCCTTTCATTTGAGCAGAGCGGCATTTTAAGTAATCAATAGTATAATAAATCAAATTATCTGCCGAATCTACTGCCGGGAGAACATTCAGTTTTCTTGAGAAAACATGCCGGTGCTCAGCGTGCGACAACGAAATGAATCGTGTGACATGGTCCCCTCTGGACCATGCTTGCCGACAACGGAATATTTTTTCTTCCTGAATCGGTCAATACATTGACATAAAAAAATACACCCTTTGAGGCGTTTCATACAGTAGATTATAGGTGATTGTAGCTTATAACCACTGACAAAAACGACACTCAAAAGGTGATAAAATGAAGATAGGTCACGACAGTAGTGAAAGCAAGACCGATGATGTTGCCATTACGCCAAATAATAGAACCGGTAAGGAAATTCAATGGACGCTTTATCGAGACTGAACTGCAGCGCAAGATGCTTGTAAAAGAGCTTTCAGGGAAGTGGTCACAAGTATACCGCATTTTTTACTGCAGCGTCAGGCTCGATCGACACCTTTTTTCCGTAAAGCGTCGCCGTTCCGGCGTATCGCCTTTCCGCCCGTGATGGTGGCATTTCCCGGGCGTGGAACATATTTTTCTCATCGAACGAATCGTGTGTACTCCGAAGGTTAGGAGAAGATCGGAAACGGACCGGTCCGGCTCCTGCAGTTCCGTCATCATTCCCGGACAGCGGCCTTCAGGACGAATCCGAAAAACGAAAGCACCGACGCATGGAAACAGTTCTCAAAGCTCTCCTCTTCGGGATTGTCGAAGGGATCACCGAATTTCTTCCGGTGAGCAGCACCGGCCATCTCATCATTCTCAACCGGTTCACCAACTTCACCGGCAGCTTCGCGACGATGTTCGATATCGTGATCCAGCTCGGCGCGATTCTTTCCGTCGTGGTCTATTTCAGGACCCGTCTGCTGCCGTTCGGAAAATCCGTGTCGCCGGAATCCAGGAAGACGATCCTGGGAACATGGAAAAAGACGGTTGCCGGAGTAGTTCCCGCGATCGTGCTCGGAGGAACTTTCGGGGGCGTCGTAGAGGAACATCTCTTCAATCCGGTCACCGTGTCGGTCATGCTCGTCCTCGGAGGTATCGCTCTCCTCGTCATCGAACGCCGCACGTCCGCCGGACGCTTCTCCTCCGTAAATGAGATGCCGTACCGGCTGGCGATCGCGATCGGTCTCTTCCAGTGCATCGCGATGATTCCCGGGACTTCCCGCTCGGCCGCGACCATCATCGGAGCCGTGCTGCTCGGAGTGTCCCGTGTCGCCGCAGCCGAGTACTCCTTCTTTCTCGCGATTCCCACCATGGCCGCGGCCTCCGCCTATTCCCTGCTCAAAACCGGCACCGGTCTTTCGGCTACGGAGTGGATCTCACTCTGCACCGGCTTCACGGTTTCGTTCTTCTCGGCATGGGCGGTGGTCGCGCTGTTCATGCGCTACATCCAGACGCACGATTTCAAGCCGTTCGGCTATTACCGCATCGCGCTGGGAATCGCGGTAATCATGCTTCTTCGTTTCGTTTTGTAAACCACAGGAGGCCTTCGGCCTGTTACGAATTCAAGGGCGATCTTCCCCACGGGCGACTCTCAGCATCCGGCGGCAGACCGGGGGGCAAGACTCGTCACCGCACAGCGATCCTGCGGAGCGCCCCCTTCTTTCCCGAACGGATGATGTATATCCCCGGTCGCAGGCGGCCCCGAAGCTCCCGCTGCGCGGAAGCCGCGTTTTCGGAGTATTGGAGCGAACACGGGAAAAGCAGTCTGCCGTCGAGCGTGTATACCCTGGCG
>CAZGVZ010000533.1:2607-3532 GCA_964529145.1 uncultured Fibrobacteraceae bacterium
TGTACGGTTTCCGTGATCAGGCGGAAGATGACCGGCGCGTCGTGAGGAAGTGACTGCAGCAGTGGTATCGACGAGCGTCAGGACCGTATACCTGAACTCGTTCCATTCGGGCGCCCCGAGAAAACGCCTGATGCCGATCGCGAGCCGGTCTTTGCCGAACGTCTTTGTCGCGGGGATAATGAATTCGTCCTCCCCCCACCGGTGTAGGAGGTTCTTTCCAGCATGATACCATGTGCCCGCGAAATCTCCATCAACAAAAATATCCGCCTGCTGCTGACCGCTCGCCTGATCGAACATGCGCCGGAGTATGACGCCACGGTTTACAGGAAGGATTTTCACGGTAAAACGGCAGCTGTCACGGATCAGACGGCCAGTGTCGGCAAAAGTAACGGTATCGAACTCTCCTTCGAAAGTCGAGACCCTGTCCCCAGGTACCGAGAGGGCTCCGGCGGCATAATCATGGGAGATCTCGTCGAGCGAATCCGCGATGTCGAGTGAGTCTGTGACAACCGCCGAGGGTTTGGGGTGATAATAAAAATAGGCGAGCGTCCTCGCCTCGACCGCGATGTCGTTGGTTCCACCATGCTCTATGGACGCACGCAGCCGCGTGCGGAATCCGATGGCGTCATGCAGCATGAACCGGTATGCCACGGTCGCGTCGTACGCCAGGGAATCGACCTTGTGCACCGGGTTGCCCCACATCGGGAGTGAAAAGCACCCGTGTTTGAAGTACCATCCTCCGTTGTAGAAATCCTCTGTGCCGGTTCCATGCAGCACGGGAGTACGATTACCGTCCACATAGATACGCTCGTCGCCCTCGAGGAAACGGCGGCGTACCTCACCCTTGATCGATTCTACTACGCCCACGAGCTTTCCCGAGCCGGTGGTGTCGATGAACAGGATGTCGGTTCCATCACCAGCTTCG
>CAZGVZ010000534.1:0-3527 GCA_964529145.1 uncultured Fibrobacteraceae bacterium
TATGTCGTGCGTAGGTCAGGATATTCGGCAGATGTGACTTGAGTGTCTTTGCCGCCCGCAGTACTATCATTACCGGTGGGACCTGTGTGAAATCTCCGATCCTGAGGGTAATTGGATCAGGTTCGAATATCATCAGGAAAACGGTGACGTGTCCTACACCTCATGGGCTCCCGACAACAGATACTACACCCGTGAGTCCCATGTCAAAAAAATAAGCACCAATAACGGTACAACCGTTGTGTTCAACACCCTGATGAAGGATTCGGCTGAATTCTACGTCCCGAATCGCGCTCTTCAAAACGGCAGGGAGACAATGGCCAATCTCCGTAATTTGACCAGTGAATCTCAAGTTATTTGACCAAGAATTTGTCTCCTCCGGACTTCCATTTTTTCTTACTTTTTAAAAAATGCATTTTCCAGATGCGGCCGGTCAAATTACTTGGATTTTTCTTGATTTTCCTCATCGATTCTCTTTCCAGGTGGAATTTATATGCGTTATACAGGGCATGCCGGTTTTGCGCTCCGCATCTGCCGTGTGACCGGATATCGTTTCGTCAACTGCCTGACCGGACTTCTTCCTCACGGCCGGGGTTCGGCAGCGTTTTTTTACCACACCAGCGATGACACTTTTTATTTTAAGCCGATTGTTCAAGTACTTTTAAAGAGATTGTCCATGACAATCATCGTTCCACTAATCGCATAGCAGGCAGCCATGTCCGGTCATCTTTCCCAAGAAGCCTCTTTCCTCCGGACAGCCCTTCTTCTGGGGCTTATTCCCGGAAGTGCCGTTGTCAGGTGGGCGGAAGAGGCGATCGAAAAGCTCGAAAGTCCCCCGTATCCGCTGAGTGATATCGTCTCGATTCACTCCGAAGATATCACCGCGCTCAGGTATGCCCTGCTCGATCTCTGTTCCGAAGAGATTTCAGAGACGGTGCTGCACGGTATAATAGGCCTCATCCGCAGGGATCTCGATACCGGCACGCGAACGGTTCACGATGCCGTAATGGTGCTGTCGCAGCTCCGGCGGTTCAACCGCCTCGATCGTGCCGTGTACGATGAACTGCTCGAATGGGAATTCGGATTTTCCAATGTCCGGAATGAGGAGGACATCTTTTCTTTCGGAGCGAAACTTCGCGAGTGGCTGAGTCGGTTCCGCAGTTCCGAGATGGATGTTTTGTCTTCTCTTCGGTAATATACCCGTTATACACCTTCTCCTGACAGGAGTGACCATCATGAATCAGACAATCGAAACCATCCTTTCCCGCAGGTCGATACGTGCCTATGCGCAGCGACAGATTCCGCGCGGTGATCTGGAAAAAATACTTGAATGCGGTGATGCGGGACCGTCCGGGGCGAATAACCGCGGCTGGAGATTCGTCGTGGTCCAGGATGCGTCATTCAGGGAAAAACTCGTGGAAAAAGCCCTGCCGTTATATCGGAAATGGCTTGAAAAAATGCCGCAGAGCTTTATCGAAATGCGCAGGGAATTCGACAGTCGTCCCGATCCTGTTTATTATGGGGCTCCGACCATCGTTTTCGTGATCGGTAAGAGCATGACCGCCGATTTCGATTGTTCGATAGTCTGTCAGAATGTCATGCTTGCCGCAAGATCATTGGAAATCGGGAGCTGCTGGGTCTATATAGGCCAGCTGGTCCTGCAGGATCCGGAGATAAAAAAAGTGATGGGTGTGGCCGAAGGTGAAAAAGTATATGGGCCAATTCTCCTGGGGTATCCGGCCGATAGCCGGTTCCCGCCGCGTCCGGTCAATCCCAGGTCGCCTGTGGTATGGAAGTGACCGTTAGTCCCCGTACCTTTTTTTTCATGATCGTGTTGGGCGCCATACCGGTGCGTCGAACGTGAAAGCGATTTAATTATATTTCCAAGAGTTATTTCAATTATTCGAAAGAGCTGAACATGGACACCTGGAAATTTTTCGACATCACTCACCGCGAACACGTGATTTGCAACCCCACCAGCGAGGGAAAGCTGACCCGCCTCGTGGAACTCCTGCGCCTCCCGGCCGGCGCACAGGTGGTCGACATCGCGTGTGGAAAAGGCGAGTTCCTGGTCCGCCTGGCGGAAGCTTATGGCATCCGTGGCGTTGGGATCGACATATCTCCGTTCCATATCGCCGATGCAAAGAAAAAGCTCGAGATGCGGGCATCGGGCGCGGACGTCGTTTTCACTCAGATGAATGGCGCGGATTTCAGGACAGAGGAGCCGCAGAGCCTGGATCTTGCATCATGTATAGGCGCAAGCTGGGTTTTCGGGGGGCACGCCGATACCATTGAAGCCCTGACCAACATGGTGAAACCAGGCGGCTGGGTTATCACTGGAGAGCCATACTGGCGACAGGAGCCGACCGGGGAGTACCTTGCGGCATCCGGGATCCCGAGAGAGGAGTTCGGGAGCCACTTTTCCAATGCGGAAGCCGGGGAGAAACCTGGACTGGATCTCGTCCACACAATTGTGAGCAGCAAAGATGACTGGGACAGGTACGAAGGCCTCCAATGGTACTCGACGTACGAGTACGCCCGAACCCATCCGGATGATCCGGATCTGGCGGAAGTGGTCGAGCGGGTGGAGAAGGCAAAAACGACATATCTGCGTTGGGGCCGCGACTTGCTTGGTTGGGCAATCTATATGTTCAGGCGGCGCACTCCCAGGGTCCCGGGCGGCAAATCACAGGGCTGACCCCTGATGAACAGGGCCGGCGCCTTGATACTCGATCGAACCGGATATCATAACGGCGCCGTTTATTTACCGTACCGGAAAGGGTTTCTGCATCGGTAGCACGTTCGGCGGCCCCACTCCATCATAGGGATGTGAGATCGGCGTTCCTCATTCTCTGCCGGGGAGTCTTTCCGGGTGTGAAAAAAGATTTGTCACACGCGCCCCTCCGGACGACATCGGACATCTGCTGAGTCCGGGCTGCAGTACCACATGCCGGATCAAACCTGACGAAATCTTTCTCTATCAGGGGTACCATGTATTCCCATGGAATACATTTTCTGACAGGACCATCACTCTTCCGCATCGAAATGCAGTATACTACCGATAGAGAGCACAAAGGTCACGTTCACTGCATCAGGAGTCTGGTTATGCACGGAAGAAACTATCCTGCAAAAGTATTCGGTCTGATCGGTTTCGCGGCATGCTCGGTGGCTGCATTATGCATTGCCCAAACGAAAATGTACGATCTGCTGGCGAATACAACTATCGATGGCCGTCGAGCGGTAATCTTTTCGGAAAACAGCGTCATTCTCCTGAGCAGGCAAGACCCCGTACAGGTTCTCGACTTCGATACGCTCTATGAAACCGATCTGCTTGCTTCGCTTGAAAAAGAGCTGAATGCGCATGACATCGCTGTTGTCGCCAAGGTCACCGAGGCGAGGCAGTTCATTCCCCCGTTCAGCGAAGGCGCCGCGCGCGTGTTCGCCTCCGAATCGGTAACCGTGCACATCGAAACGGTCCTCAAGGGGGTGATCGGCCGGGAGTGGCGTTTCATAAACACCCGCGCGGATCC
>CAZGVZ010000535.1:0-3525 GCA_964529145.1 uncultured Fibrobacteraceae bacterium
TCGGCAAGACGGGTTTCAATATCGGCGGGGCTTTCAAATACGGGACGGAAATCGATTACGTGGCCGGTCCGCAAGGAAACGGCCCTGTACTCGAGTCCGATACGCGCCTGCCTGTGACCAGGTCGAGTCCGCATCTGTTTTCAGGTAACGTGTACGCTGCATACGGCCTGACCGGATTCTGGGACATTGCGCTGGATATGCCCATCTATTACGATATCACTGGCTGGGACGATCTGCGTGTGAAAGGCGGTGGAGATCTCGAAATCACCACCAAAATGGCCTACCCGTTCGGACGGGACAGCGCATGGCTGACAAGCGCTTACTATTTAAAAGTGCTTCTCCCCACAGGAAGTCAGGAACGCGGCTACTTTCCCCGCCATGCCTACTATCTCACCGGCAGCCCTCTAAACGATACCGACGAGGTCTTCGCGCTCAAATCGGTATATTTCAGTCCGCAGATCATATGGTCGATCGATGCCAGGCGTATCAATCCCAGGATTCCCTTGCTGCTTCATGCCAATTTCGGAGGAGTCGTCGCGACTCGGAAAGGCAACAGCACACTCGTGGCCGCGCTCGGACTCGAATACCGGCCTATAGAGACGCTTACCTTCTTCACGGAAATCAGCGGGGAGAGCCGTGTGCAGTGGTATACCGACTATTTTTCGATTAATAGCTTCATCAACGATCCGTTCAGGGTCACCCCGGGAATGAAGATGCAGTTTCCCCGCGGATTCTACCTTACCCTGGCGGGAGATATCGGAGTCGCGAAAAACGACGACGATTACCGCATCCGGCTTTCGCGCAAAGGGTACTCCTACTCGACTAAATCCGTTCCCCGCTACAGTGCCCAGATCACGTTCGGATGGCATGGGATAGGCATCAAGCCCGACCGTGACCGTGACGGTGTCGAGGATGCGCACGACAGGTGCATTGCTCTGGCCGAAGACATCGACGGATTCGAAGATTCGGACGGATGTCCCGACCCGGACAACGACGGAGATGGAATCCTCGATGCGCGGGATTCCTGTCCGCTCGAACCATCCACCTGCGACGGGTGTCCGGTACGAGACGGCGACAATGACGGTGTCAAGGACGACGTGGACAGATGTCCGGCCGAACCCGAAGACCGGGATGCATACCTCGACGAGGACGGGTGTCCGGACAACGACAACGACGGTGACGGAATCGAGGACAAGAGCGACGGGTGCCCGAACAACAAGGAGGACAGCGACGGCTTCGAGGATGCGGACGGATGTCCCGACAACGACAACGACGGTGACGGCATTCCCGATGCCGCGGACAAATGCCCGTTGACAAAGGGTGTTTCAGAAAACAACGGCTGCCCCAGGACCGAGGAGATCAAGCGGGGGAAACTGATTCTGGACGGCGTCAATTTCGAATCCGGCAAGGCGGTACTCAGGCCGGAATCGTACCCGGTGCTCGACCGCGTTTTCGAGTCCCTTTCCGAATGGGAAAACGTCAGGGTAGAGATACGCGGCCATACGGACAACACCGGAAGCGATGCCGTAAACCAGCGGCTTTCGCAGGACCGTGCGGAGGCGGTGATGCAGTACCTCCTGCAAAAAGGCATTTCCATGTCACGCCTGAGCGCGATCGGATTCGGGGAATCGGCTCCCATTGCCGACAACCGCAAGGCCGGAGGCCGCGCGCAGAACCGGCGCGTAGAACTGCGAAGAATAGATTGATCGCAGAGGAGCAGCCCAAACCGCTCCGACAGGTTGCGGGATCTCGCGCCCGCAACCTCATACAGGTGGGTCGAAGCTGTCGAAATCACGCGTTTCCGACAGCTCCGGCTGACTCAGGAAATCGTCACTCTTCCTCTCCGGTTTCCTTCGCGGCAACCGCCGGAGACCGCTTCTTCCTTTCGCGGGGCGAGGGTTCATCCTCAGCTTCGGTTCTTTCCGCCGGCTGCCGCTTTGAGGCACGTGAGGATTTGCCGAAGCTAATCGATGAAAGCCTTTTCATGAGTTCCTCCTGCCCTTCGGCATACACCTTCGCATAAGCGAGCCCGCGGGCACACTTCTGCATCAGTTCTCCGGTTTCCACCGTAAACTTGCGCTCCGCCTCTTCGAGCCTTGCGCGGTTCTCTCTCACGGCATTTTCAGCGCTCCTCACCTCCTCCGCGAGCGCTTCTATGATCTGAAGACTCACGTCGGGAAACGCAACGGAGGGAAGTTTTTCCTTGAAAACCTTGATAAGTTCGTGAACCGGTTCCGGAACCGGATCGTTGGTATGTTCGTTCATGTCGGGTGCCTCCGTTGAAATGTGGTCATCCATGCTGTAGAAAGTTGAACAAAAATAGTATGTGATGCGGTGAAAGGACAGTGAAAGGGAGGCCGGTTCCGAAAGCAGGGTAAATCGGAAAACGATCCCGCACTCCCCGGAACCGGCTGTGCATGCCACTGATATTCGTGGAATGTATCTTGCTCCGCTACAAAAGAAACGATCCTCCGGCGCCTGGCGGTCCCGGCATTGACCGTTATCCCGTTAAGGATCACAGCAATGGACGTATGCGTAGAGTGAAACCCCTCAAAGTAGGAGCGCTGCGATGAAGTCTCGGCTTGCCTCATTGAAACTTGTCTCACGGTCCGAAGAAGGATTTGTAGATCGCCGCGAAGCGGGCAAGGTGCTCGGACACGAACTGGAACAATACTCCGGAAAAAACGCGGTGGTGCTAGGAATACCGCGCGGCGGCATGGTAGTTGCCCAGGAGGTCGCATCATATCTGGGAGCGGAGCTCGACGTTGTTATCTGCAGAAAAATCGGCGCCCCCGGAAATCCGGAATTTGCCATTGGCGCGGTCAACGAGAACGGAGATGTGTTGCTCGACGAACAAGAATCTTTCGACTCTGAGATGGACCGGTCGCATATCGAGGCCGAAAAAGACCGGGCGCTGGAAGAAATAGCGCGCAGGATCGACATGTTCAGAAAAATTCGTCCCAGGGCTGACCTGCACAGGCGTCCGGTGATAGTGGTCGACGACGGACTTGCCACCGGCGCCACTGCGGAAGCCGCCCTCAGGAGCGTCCGCGCCTCCGATCCCTCCATATTGGTCGCTGCAGTCCCGGTTGCATCCGAATCGGCCATTCAACGCATCGAATCGTTCGCCGACGAGGTCGTATGCCTGGTTACCCCGTTTTATTTCTTCGCGGTAGGGCAGTTCTATACCATTTTCGACCAGGTATCGGATACGGAGGTAATGGAGATTCTCAGGAAAGCATGACCGCATTCGCATTCCCTTTCCGGCCCTGCGTACGTGCGGGATACGCGTACAAAAGAGCCGAAGTGCGGGAAGTATACCACCGCGTGGCCCGCTCAGACGGCCACACCTGGTGATGCCGGAGAAAACAGCGAACCCGGAGAATTTTACCTCCAGAGGTCTTTGCGACAAGGGAGCTTCCGTATAACTTTAAAGATATCGACGGGGTGCTGCCGGCCTCTGCCGTGAGTTTATGGTATGCTCGTCAGTGTTCCCCCGCAAAACTGACCCCGCCGGTTCAGCAG
>CAZGVZ010000536.1:0-3515 GCA_964529145.1 uncultured Fibrobacteraceae bacterium
GATTTTCTGCAAAAAACATTCCGAATGGACCTTCAAATCAGTCTCCTCCGCCATTGCCGATGCCCTTGGTCACTATGTTCCGAAAGGAGGCAGGGTAGGCTTTCAGTCCGACAGAATGTCGGTCGATGAATTCGAAAGATTACGGAAAAGCGTGAAGGGAGTAAGGTTCGCGGGAATCGGCGGCGCGGTCGAGAAACTGTTTATTGTCAAACAACCCCGGGAAATTTCCGCTGTGACCAGGGCGGCGGAAATTGGCGATGCCGCATTCGAGCGATTGAAGGCGGATATCAGACCGGGTGTCACTGAACAATACTGCGCGAGGCTGCTGGAGCGGTATTGCGGAGAGTTTGGTTCGGAAAAACCCTCTTTCGATACCATCGTTCTTTTTGGTGCCCGTACAGCCCTGCCGCATGGGAAACCGGGAACCGCGGTCCTGAAAAAAGGCGATTTCGTCTTGATCGATTTCGGCTGCACGGTCAATGGATTCGCCTCGGACATGACCAGGACTCTCGTAGCCGGGAAAGCCTCGAAACGACAAAAGGATCTGTACGGAATAGTGATGAGTGCGCAAAGGGAAGCCTGCGCTGAAGCGCGCGAAGGAATGGAAGCCTGCGAAATCGACGCATTGGCCCGGAAACCGATTTCAAAAGCAGGATATGGAGAGCGGTTCGGCCATGCACTGGGCCATGGAGTGGGCAGGAGAATTCATGAACCTCCCAGGATAAGCGCCCAGGCCTCGGGCCCGGTCGTGAGTAATACGATATTCACAATTGAACCGGGCATCTACCTCCGGAATTTCGGAGGTGTCCGCATCGAGGACACGGTTGTCATGAAGTCTGCCGGGGTCCAAAGTTTGACACAAACTTCAAGGGAACTGGTCGAGCTATGATTCACGTACATGCGCTGCTGAAACTGATGGTCGAAAAAAACGCATCCGATCTACACATGAGGGTAGGAGTTCATCCGGTCCTCCGTGTCAATGGCGATCTTTTCAAGCTGCAGACGGAACGTTTGACTCTAGAAGATATGGAGCTCATGATCAAGACTCTGATGAAACCCGAACAGTATGAACTTTTCCTTCGAAATAACGAGTTCGATTTCGCATTCTCCCTGAAGGAAGTCGGCCGGTTCAGGATCAATGTCTTCAGACAGCGAGGCACCCCTTCACTCGCGATCAGGGCAATCAAGACACACGCTCCGGAATTCAACGAATTGGGGCTCCCCGAAGTCCTGCTCGATGTCGCGATGCACAAACGGGGGCTCATTCTCGTCACAGGGACCACTGGAAGCGGAAAATCGACGCTGCTCGCCTCACTCATCGAGCATATCAACTGCAATTCGCCCGCGAATATCGTCACAATAGAGGATCCCATCGAATTTCTTTACCGTGATAAAAGGAGTATAATCGCGCAGCGGGAAATCGGTATGGATACGCATAGTTTCGCGAACGCGTTGAGGGCATCCTTCAGACAGGATCCGGATATAATACTTTTAGGTGAAATACGGGACAGGGAGACCATAGAAACAGCTTTGAGCGCCGCGGATACCGGTCATCTGGTCATGAGCACTCTCCATACGATGAATTCCATCGAGACCATCTCCCGCATAATCTCCTTTTTTCCACCACACCAGCATGAGCAAATAAGACTGCTGCTCTCGAATGTCCTTGTTGCCATAATCTCTCTTCGCCTGCTCCCTAGAAAAGACGGGAACGGTCGAATTCCGGCAACTGAAATTCTCATCAATACATCCAATATTTCGGAACTGATTTTAAAACCGGACCAGTCTCACATGATACTTCAGGCAATAGGGGAGGGATTCAACCAGTATGGCTCACAGACATTCGATCAATCCCTTTTGAAACTCTACCAGGAGGAGTTCATTTCGCTTCAGATCGCAAAGCAGTATGCAAGTAATCCGGATGATTTCGATCTCCATGTTCGCGGTGTAGAGGGGACTTCCGATCGAAGATGGGTTATGTAATTCGGCTCAGGTCTGCCGAAAGAACTCTTCCAGCGAAGCACATGTATTGCAGGCAATAATTAAGTTGGTGACATCGTCGGTGCCGATAACCACCTCACGATCGGGCCGTCCACCAAGGAAGGGAATCGCTTCTTTCCAGGTTTTTTGCTGATTTGTATTCACGAGCTTTTCTGGTGTTACTTTATAGATCATGATAACTCCTTATAAAATCTTCTATTCTCGTTTTTAGCAACCCCTATGCCACAGATAATCGGTACTACGATTTTCTATCTAATTAGTTGCGGGTTGAAGAAAGAATAGCTTAAAACAAAAAGGATATCGTGTTGCCATTTTTATAATGATATTTTTAGGGGTTGAAACAATGGTGATTTATTGTTGCCTGCAAGAAAAAAAAACATAAACAGGGTAAATTTACCGAACCAGGGAGGCGTATGATCAAAAGCACTTTTTCGATCGAGTTTTTAGTGACGACACTTTTGTTATCATATGGGTGCGCCCCTGTTTCTGTAACGACTTCTCCTTCCAAATCGGGTCCTCTACCTGCCAAGGCCGTGGTGAAAACTCTATCATGGAAACCGACTTTATCACGCAGCGATCTCGGTACTGAACCTCTATCTGCATATAGTTCCCTTTGCTTCACCCTGCGTTCGGTAAGGGATGCAAGAGAGGATGTCCGGATAATCGGGAAAACTTTCGAAGATCTGAAGGTACGGGATGTCGTCATTCCGATCGCTACCCGTGAAAATGTCGAAAAATGGTTTCACTCCGCTCTCATGAAGTCATTTCAGGTACTCACGGTGAAAGCCGATGTAAAAAAAGGTGATCTAGGACTTGAAATCGAAATCCGGGGATTCTCTCTTCTCGATGATTTTACCCAGACCGGAACCATATCCCTCCATGTGGCCGCATTTACCAAAGATGACATGCTGATTTGGGAGGGGCAGGTTCGCGGCACCTCCGATCTTTATGTCCATTCAACGGACAGCGATGGAGTTTCAGAATGCCTTAGCAACACCGTTTTGGTAACCCTTCAAAATGCACTTGTCGAGCAGAGCTTTCTGGACGCGGTGAAGAAAACTTTTGAGTGAGACCCTCTGAGATCACAGGACGTGGCGTGATATCGCGGTATCTTCGAGATCAGAAACGGATTCCGGCGGAAAGGATCATAAATTATATTTCTGCGTTCCAACGCCTGCCGTTTCGAACAACGGGATGGGGGCAATAAAGCGGCAAAGTTTGCGTAATTGTTTTCGTTTGATGTTATAAATCATTATATAAAGGAGGTTTTTGTGGCCCATAAGATTAATGATGCCTGCCTGGCATGCGGAACCTGTGTACCTGAATGCCCTGTTGAAGCGATCAGCGAGGGAGATCCCATTTATGTAATCGATGCCGGTAAATGCACCGATTGCGGTGCCTGTGCTGAAGCTTGCCCGGCCGAAGCGATTTCACCTGCATAAACCGCATCTTTTACCTACCTCGGTAAGAGAGGACAATGTGATCCCTATGGGATTTTCAGCAAGGGGACCACG
>CAZGVZ010000537.1:0-3515 GCA_964529145.1 uncultured Fibrobacteraceae bacterium
GTTCCGGTCATGATCGATGGGTGCATCTCCATCCGAAGTGTGTACACCTCGGGAGGATTACGGAAGAACCATGTCAGCGGCAGCGTGAACACACGCTCCACCTCGTCCGTTCCCGTGCGGATCTCCCCGAGCGATGGAAGGTCGAGCAGCGCGGGAAAGCAGTCGACCGCGATTCCACGTAGCATGACCAGGGTGCCCATATTGCCAATGATATGGATGCGGGACCGGTCGATCCCGAGTTCCTCGATCGTTTCCCTGATCGCGGTTTTCCCCAGATCGGCGTCCTTCCCGGGATCGAACACCCCTCCGGGAAAACAGATTTCTGATCCCTGCACGATTCCCGCCGCACGTTTCTGAAAAAGCAGACGGCACTCCTCCCCATTCACGATCAGCGGTACGAGAATCGCCGCGCTCACCATGTCCTTTCTCCCGATGAGCGGATTCATGGTGGATAAACGGTCGATCAAACGTCTGATAACACCATTTTCCCTGTTGGTAGCCTCACCCATCTTACCCTCCTGCGTAGCCGCATGAACGATTGGAGTTCCGAAAACCGGTCGGAAGCTCGTGCGCCCCCATAAAGATACTACTCGAACACCCCGATAAACGACGGAACAGGAGCGCGGCACTTTACAAAATACTGGACAAAACGGCATTCCATCACTTATATTGATGGCCGTTTCAAGGATGGCGTATGCTTTCTCCCTGTTCACGATGCGCCGAAAGAGGCGCCTCATGCTGTACCGGAAATCAGATTTTCCTCACTTCCGGTGATATTCGAAGGATCACCGCTGCGCTGCACCGCAACGATTTCTACCTTTTCGAACCGGCTGATCCCGTCTACACAGAATCGGGCGACGATCCGCTCTGGACCGACATGACCATCGGACCCGACGGAAAGCGCCGTGTGCTCAAAAGGGTGGAATACCGAAACTGCATTTTGCTTGGACCCTCGGGATGCGTTCTCCCCATGGAAAAAAGGCCCCTGGTGTGCAGGCTGTATCCTTTCGCCTATACGACCGCCCGCCTGGGCGGTATCGACGAGACGTGTCCGGTCGCGCGCCACGAAAATCCTCAAAGATGCCTCGATCTGATGGGCATGTCCATGGAAAATGCCAGAAAATGGCATCGTCTGATAATGGGGGAACTCTTCTCCGAGTTCGGTCTGCTCCTGTTGAAAAACGAAACGGAATCCGCTACCGACCCGGAACTGCGCCCGGCCGCCTGAGGGGTGGGGTGTTCAACCCTTTGGAGGAAAGAAATCCCGCCTAAGTATCGCCCCGTGACATTGCCCGGCTGCCTCCTGAGTTTTTTTCAAGATGCAGGTTGATCGTTTTTGTACGGTTCCATTTCGAGTACCCTTGCATACGCAGAGATTGTCCTCTCTTGCGTTTTTTTGGAAATCCCACGTATTTTCAATCTGAATCGGGTAATAAAGCCGTTAAAGACCGAAAAGTGGGGAAGTTAAAAGCTGTTTAAAAAAAATTGCTTCCCATCATTATCACGGAAGTTACAAGAACAGGGAATCCATCATTATCACTCGTGAGGATTATGACAAAATACAAAACCAAGGTAAAAGCAACGATGTCATACAGACGCTGCTGCTCGGCTCGATTCCCTTCTGGATCGGCTACGGACACAATGATGCAGATATCAACATCATCACATCGATGTACAGCAGATACAAAATTTCGGGTGGTTACCAGGTAATCAAAGAAGATGATTACGAGCTTCAATTGATTTGTCGGAACAGGAACATACTGCCGTTGAGCATAAGTTCATATGAAGAAATTCCAGGCCTGCTCCGGGAGCTTCTGGAAAAATCGCGTACGCATACAGCTTATTTCGATTCGAATGACAAGGCTCATTCCATAAACAACCATTTTCTTTCAAAATCCATCTTTATCAAATGTCGGTCAGTTCAAGATTTCCGGCGACACAGTCCACATCGTATTCAAACGAGGCGTATACCCTCATTCGACTTTCGGCATCCTGGAAAATGGCCATGTCGTATCGGTCGCGATCAAAGGTCTTTCCAACAGCATCGGTCTCTCCATTCTGGAAGCAGCCAGGCTAATGGAACGGATGAAAGCAGTCGAAGCCATACTGATCGATAACGGGGGGGATGTCATAATGGAGATGAATGATGGAAAAACCGACCTGACTTCCGATGGTACACAATGCAAGCTGCGATCGGCCATCATTTATCACAGAGACCGAAACATGGACGAAATCAACGAAAAGGACCTCAGTAAAAACGTATTCTATTTTTAATCGGCGCCTGCCGGTGCACCGCCGCCTCTCTCAATAACCCCCATGAAAATGCCGTAATTTCTACAGACCTTGGTAATTCAAGGGGGTTTCAATGATTCCGAATCTCAAAGACATTATCAGAATATCCGGTGTTTCGACCGAGGAAAAGAAAGCTCCGTCCGAAACCGGTGAAGCTGGAAAAAATATTTCCGACACCGAGCTTCTCGATGCGTATTCCCGGGCGGTGGTGCAGGTGGTGAGGAATGTCGGTCCGGCGGTGGTGAGTATCTCGACTGGCAGAAAGGATGCGAAAAGCAGCGGTTTCGAACAGCTCGGCAGCGGATCGGGATTCGTGATCGCTCCGGATGGTTACATCGTGACCAACAGCCACGTGATCACCGGCGCGGACCTCATCGAGGTCACCCTGACCGACGGAGAACGCTTCCCGGCGACTACCATAGGTCACGACGCGGCCACCGACATCGGGCTCATTCGCGTCAGTACGTCGGGCCTGGCCTATGCCTCGCTGAGCGATGCCCATCCGCTGCAGGTAGGGCAGCTGGTCATTGCCATGGGCAATCCCCTCGGATTCCAGTCCACGGTCTCCACCGGAGTGATCAGCGCGACCGGGCGGGCGCTCAGGGCACAGAACGGCAGACTTATCATCAATATCATTCAGCATACCGCCCCTCTCAACCCGGGAAATTCGGGAGGACCTCTCCTGAACTCACGGGGACATGTGATCGGGATCAACACCGCCATCATCGCGAGCGCTGCCGGAATAGGATTCGCGATCCCGTCGGTAACCGTCCACCGGGTCGTACCGCAGCTCCTGACGTACGGAAAAGTGCGCCGTCTTTTTCTGGGCATTCAGGGCCAGACCCGGCCGCTCAGCAGAAAGATGATCCGTTTTCACGACCTGCACCAGATCTCGGCCTGCGAAATCATGGGTATCGAGCCGAAGAGTCCCGCTTCCCGTGCAGACATCCATATAGGCGATCTGATCGTGGAGCTGAACGGCTCCACGGTCGAAACAATGGACGATATTTTTTTCCGATTGTCGGAGCTTCCGCTCGACAAAACGATTTCGGTGAAACTCGTCCGCAGAAGCGCGGTGGTCGAGACCACGGTGGAACCTCTGGAGTGGGTGGAGGAAGAGTAACGAAGAGAATCAATTACCACGGCTAAAAGCCGTGGTCCGGCTTGAGCGAGCCAAGCGGCATAACGGAAACAGTGCGAAGCACTGGACTCCTTACGCTTCA
>CAZGVZ010000538.1:0-630 GCA_964529145.1 uncultured Fibrobacteraceae bacterium
TGAAGGAACCCCAGTTGCCCATTGAAGACGAAGACAATTCTGTCTTCCAGCCCGAGTTTTCGCCTCACCTCGAGCCTCTGTTCCCGGGCGCAGCTAAACCGTGTCGTATCTGTTCCGTAGTATACCAGTTCGATTTTTTGTCCGGGACTGATGATACTGAGGTAATCGGTAAATGCTTCCGAAAGGCTGATCATCATGTCGCATTTTCGTGTCAGCCATCGTTCGATTTTTTTCCACATCAGAAATGAAATTGACCGGTATTTCCATTGATTCTGAAAGACCCCCTCCTCGGGAAACAAGCCTCTCAAGTCGAAAATAACCTTGGTATGCCTGAATAACAGTTTGTGAATCATTGCGGTAAAAGTGGCCAGGTAGCTTCTGCAGTGTACCATATCGAACTTTCCTATATGGAGAAAAAGAGAGACAGGTGGGAAAGTGAGAAGAGTGTACACCGCGAGTTGAAGCGGATTAAGATGCGCGCCCCACCGGTACATTGCAGCAGGGATGAAAGAAACCCGCACCCCTGCGGCTGCAAGACGGGTCCTTATCTCCTTCATTTGCCTGAAATGGGAAAGAAAGCTAAAAATTATCGCTTTTCGTCGTATGCGGATGAGTGGAACGACAATCGCG
>CAZGVZ010000538.1:640-957 GCA_964529145.1 uncultured Fibrobacteraceae bacterium
CTTTGCGGCTCACTTCGGAGAGCATATTGAAAACCGCCATCTCGATCACCCCGTTGTCGAAACAGTATTCGAGGCATACCAGATAGCAGATTTTGCACTTGTCGGACGTGATGCCGTCCCTCATAGCTCATACCCCCTCCCGGTTATTGGATGGGAATGATCGATATGCCTTTTGTCCCATCCTCTGAATCGAAAGAAATGATTTTCACGTTGACATCCCGGTTGAGCATTTTTTGGATAGTTTTCCGCGTTAAAGAGCTGTTTGCGGGATTAACCACCTCGACAAGTTTACGTCCCTTTAGGTCATACACTGAAAT
>CAZGVZ010000538.1:967-3511 GCA_964529145.1 uncultured Fibrobacteraceae bacterium
TTTTGTATTTTCGTCAGGAAAACAGATCCCCGCCTCACGACGTGATTTACGGGAAGATGGTTTGATCCCGGTTTTAAGGTCGCGGTATTTGTTCCACATCTCTTTTTCCCACGGTTCCCATGTGGCGCCCTGCCAGCACCATTTCGAAGCGGTGAGATCCCAGTCTCTGGCTTCATTGATAACACGGATCGCGGCGGAATCGTTTTCCGTCATCCAGCGGTCGATGTAATCGAAAAAGGGATTATGATTCCACTGGTCGATCGCGTTCATGAGCCGTGCGGCCAGTGCCTGGGCGATCCAGGACAAGCTGGTACAGCAGCGCCTATAGCTTTCCCCGGTGTTACTCGCCCATTTTGAGGGATGAAGATGCTCATAAGGTCCCCAGCCGGACTGAGTGTCCACTACCACGCCATTGATGACTCCACGATGTCCTGCGTAGACCACTTTGGCTCCTGTCCAGCCTGTTCCGTACATTGTCTGCATATCTTCACCGAATTGGAGATCAGGATATTTCTTCGTGGGCGATTGCATATCAGGATCATCGAACAGTAAACCAGCGAAGATAATGGGCCATTTTCTTCCAGACCCATGTCCTCCATGTGCCGGCCATCCACGATATCCGGCTCGTACCATTCCCCACAGATCGATACCGTATTGTACCATTCCGATGAGCAAAGGCTCCTTTTCTGCCGCAGTAAAATCGAGATTGAGTAAAAGACCCGCGTTACCCACGGCGCGTCCAATCTGAGAAGCGTACGCAGGCATGTACTCTTTAGGAGCATCAAAACCGAAAAAGCAAACATCGAGCCATGGCCGTTGGAAATGTTGCGCATAGTCAGCAATTTTGGGTAAGGAGGATGGCCGGGGCAAACTCAACAATTTGTCTCTGTTAAGTTTCGAAGACAGAAATATTTTGTGTTCCCGATCGCAATACGATGGACGAAATGCATCCGGGGATACCTGTTTGGAAAGACAGGTGAGTATTGCCGCGCTTTTTGTTTTGGTTCCCACATTGTCGTCAGAACTGAGCCAGGCCCTCATGGTGGAATTATCTTCGAGACTGATCGTCGAAATGAGTGCATCGCCCGGTTTCAGATTTATAGGCGGATCTTTCCGGAGGGTAGCATCATACGCAGTAGCTCTACTGTCGAATCCTGTTTTTCCCGGGTTGAGGGGTACATTGAGCACTGAACCGTTCCGACCATTCGCGGGAGCTGGAGAAATTGATTTTACGGTGACGGAATCTACAACATAATATTCCCCGGTGACAAAACGGCCAATCGGTACCTTTTTTGTGAATTTCCATGTTATTCCGTAATAGGAAATGCTGTCCTGCAGGGGAAGAGTCTGGGAAGCGAACACCGCGAAGAAAAAAGAACCTGATAGAAAAAACATTACGACTGAACCTGTAAGTCTGCGAGATCGAAGGACTTTCATATTGTGTTTTCCCTATAGCGAAATAGAAAGAAAATCCGCCTTTGTTCGATAGTAATCGCGAAAGACGTCCTCAAAAAATATTCAGAATAAAATATATCCATCGGTACAAACTAAAGGCAATTGTTTTTCGGTCGAGCAGCCATGGCGTATTGTATGAAACGTAAATAACCGGTTATATTTGTAAAAAATTTACAAAATATATCATATCTAAAGTAATATCAGTACATTTATACCGAAATGATGATATCATTTAACTCAATTCGATTCAGGAGTGCGCACGCGTGTATGGAAGCCTGGTGTACTTTCAGGTACGACCATGACCATTTCCGGGTACCTGCTATGATTCCCTCAACGCGAGTCGCTGATTAGGCGACGTATTGACTTGAATTCCTTTCTGAAAAGATATATTTTTTCAATCAATATGTTGTCTGGTTCAGGCCCGAACGGGGCTTATGAAGTGAAACGGTAACTTTATTCCTGAACCGAAAATATCGATCCATCCGCCGTTCCTCATCAATAATCTATGCTCGCCGTTGATTCTTTCCAACGGATGGCCGCGCGGAGTGTACGCATCAAATGCATTCACGGCCACCAGATCAAGCTGCCGGCGAGAACTTCTGAATTTCCTTCGGTATAATCGGCGGATGCGGTAGCTCGCCGTTGTGCGGAAATATGCTCCCGAACAATCGCGCTGATATGGGTGAAAAATATGCCAATCCAGCTATTGCCTTTCTATTTATTTTTAAAACTGCTCTTTACCTTGGCGGGTAAGGTAATGCCATTCGGTCTGGGATACGAAATCCGTTTCATTTATGGAAAAGCCAAATGAAACTGTTCCGTACCGAGGGCCGATAGGCGGACAAAATAAAAAAGGTTTCATCAATCGAACCTGGACGGAAAAATGGATCTTCTATATCTGATTGGCCGGAGAAACCATCTTTTCGAAGCTGATATGAAAGTCCATGGATGCGAGATTGCGGAAGCGGTGACGGGCAGATCGTTCTGTGTAATCGGCGGTGCGGGATCGATTGGCCGGGCTGTGGTCAGGGAACTGTTTATCAGAGATCCTGCAAGACTGCACGTGGTTGATATCAGTGAAAACAATCT
>CAZGVZ010000539.1:0-1744 GCA_964529145.1 uncultured Fibrobacteraceae bacterium
GGCCCGGATCTCGACGTCGTGCGCCTGAGGAAGAAAGTGGGAATGGTTTTCCAGAAATCGAATCCATTCCCGAAGACCATATTCGAGAATGTGGCGTTCGGCCCCCGCATTCACGGCATCAGGAAACGATCGAAACTATATGACATCGTGGAGAGGAGCCTCGATCAGGCGGGCCTGTGGGGCGAGGTGAAGGACAGGCTCGGCGAAAACGCGTTAAGCCTCTCGGGAGGGCAGCAGCAGCGGCTCTGCATCGCGCGGGCGCTTGCCGTGGGTCCGGAGATCATTCTGATGGACGAGCCGGCGTCGGCCCTCGACCCACGCTCGACCGCCCGCATTGAGGATCTCATCGGCGACCTGAAGAGGGAGTTCACCATCGTCATCGTGACCCACAACATGCAGCAGGCGGCTCGTGTTTCCGACCGTGCGGCATTCTTTTACGAAGGAGAGCTCGTCGAATTCGACGACACCCGGCGTATGTTCACCAAACCGAAGAAGAAGAAGACGGAAGAGTACATCACCGGGCGCTTCGGTTGACATTGAAAAGGATCGGTATATGCCCAAACATCTGCAGCGCGAGATTGAATCGCTCAAGAAAAAGCTGATGTCGCTCGCTGCACTCGTGGAGGAACAGGTCGTCTCCGCGGTGCGATCGGTCGAAAAGAGGGATACAGCAACCGCCGGAAGAGTCATCGAGTTCGATAGAAAGATCGATCTGTTCGAGATCGAGATCGAGGAGGAGTGCCTGAAATTGCTGGCGCTCCACCAGCCTGTCGCGATCGATCTGCGGTTCATCGTGGCGGTGCTCAAGATCAATAACGATCTCGAAAGGGTCGCGGATCTCGCTTCGAACATCGCGGACCGGGCGATCCTTCTCGCGGCGGAACCGTCGTTTTTCTCGGATGGGAAGCTGTCGCTGATGTGCGGCAAGGTGTCGGAGATGCTCAAGAAGTGCCTCGACTCCCTGTTCAAGCTGGACGCACCGATCGCCCGGGAAGTTTGCATGGCCGACGACGAAGTGGACGCGCTCAACCGCAGGATGGTCGATGAGGTCAAAAGGGGCATTCTCGTAACGCCGGACCGCACCGAAACTTTCCTTCTGCTGCTTTCGGTCGCGCACAATCTCGAACGGATAGCCGACCATGCGACAAACATCGCGGAGGATGTGATTTACATGATCGAAGGAGACATCGTGCGACACAGGGTCAGCTGAGGGTGGGGTGGAAAACGCGCGTCGATGTCAAACGGAATTCAAACGGTGGTTTCAGGCAATGGTTCCATCCCCGTGGAGAAGCCGTGTTACGGCGTCTCTACGATGAGCGTGATTGTCGGACACGGATATTCATTCCGCGTACCGGAACACATCGAACGAGGCAACATCGCCCGACGGTTCCCCTGCCGGCGGTCCTGCGTCGATACCGGTCGCGCTGCGATATTCCCGCTCCCGCAGGTCATCCGGATCGATATACATGTCACCTCTTTCGCAGAGGTACACTTCGTCCGACGGTCGCGCGAGTACGCGGAATCCGGCCGCCCTGAGCATGGCGATGACAGCGGTATGGGTCGGCGCCCACCAGTTGGTGGGATCGCGGGCGAGGCTGTGTTCGATGAACGCCATCTTAGGCCACCCCGGCTGATTCATCACGTCCCTTTCCTGCAGAGGTATGTCCGAGAGATCCTCGTATCGCTCTTCGGCCTGCAGCGTGAGCGTCTGGAACATCATGAGGCGCCCCGTCCTTCTTGACAG
>CAZGVZ010000539.1:1754-3508 GCA_964529145.1 uncultured Fibrobacteraceae bacterium
AACCACACGAGATCGAAACGGCTCCCGATCCGGGCAAGGTCGTAGAGCTGCATGAGCTTGAGCGACACCCTGTTTTCGAGCCCGAATTTCCTGAGTGCCCACGAGGCCTGCGCAAGGTATCGCGGATCCATGTCGATCGCGGTGACATGAGCGCCCCGTTTAGCCAGCTCGAAGCTGTAAAAACCGGCGTTGCAGCCCACGTCAAGGACATTCCATCCCGAAAGATCCTGCGGTACGGAGGACGAGATTTCCCTCCACTTGAACAACGGAAAATCCCCGAGCTCATGGCCGGGAGCGGTCTGGGTGCCGTCCGGGAGGTGTATGTTGTGGAACCACGGACCGAGTTCGTCGATTTCGTCCTGAAGAGAAAGCATGAGTGTCTCCCGTTTTGTCGGCATGGTACGGTTTTTCACACTTTCGCGAGTTCCGCGGCGAGTCTCCTTTTTATCCAGTCTGCCCGTTTTTTAAACCTTTCCCCGTCGGGCTGCCCTGCGAGCGTGTCAGCCGCAAGCGTCACGTACCCGAGCCGGAAAGCTGCGTAGGCTACCATGAAAAAGGGGAGGCGTTGAGGAAGATGGTGGTCCGCCTCCGAAACTTTCTCGATAAGCCGGTTCAGGAGCCGCGCTTCGAGATCGAATTCGATGATGAATGACGCGACATCCCAGGCGATATTCTGGGAACCGTGGAAGAACTGATCCGCGTGGTGTTCGAGATGGTCGACCTTGACGAAACCGGAACCGGTTACCAGGAAGTCGTGCGGCATCATCCTTCCGTCGATGTCGATACCGTCCTCCTGATAGGATACCCGGTACTCCTTCTCCAGCCGGTCAAGCGGCCGGCACCGTTCCGAGCCTATTCCATGGGAGACGTTGGAGCGGATCATCTCCATCATTTTTTCGAAGGTGACCCTCTGGCGGGCCCTGAAATTCTCTTTCAGGAAAACGAGGTAGCTCGCAGCGAAGTCCACCAACTTAATATTTGCATCCGATACGGTGCACGGTCTGCCCGCCTCGTAGTCCATGACGAGGAATCCGTTGCTCATGTCCTCGACCTTCGGGGAGAATCCCGCCTTCGCGAGCACCTTCGCGCGCTGCAGGAATCGGGCGCCGTACTTTCCGAGGCCGACGAACTTCGCCATGCTCAGCTTGCCTTCTCCCGACTCGAGGAGGAGTTTCCTGCGCTCGTGGTGAGGATGGATCACCGGGAACTCCTTTTCGTGGCGGTACACCGATTCCCTCCACATACCCGCGGAGAAGTTCGAGACGATTCTTTTCCCGAATCTCTTCTCGAGCCTGCCGCTTTCGATCCAGAGCCGGTCGAAGTCGCCGATGAATTTGCGGCATTTGCCCCAGAGTCTGCGCGACGACGCGGAGATGAGAACGCTTTCGTCCGGGTCCCAGCTCGGGAAAACGACGATCCTTGACGGATCTATACCGAGTTCCGCGAGTTTCTCCAGCGCGCCTCCGATCGACGAACCGCTCAGTCCAGGCCCTTCGTCCACGATGCAGAAAACGTCTCCGGAGGATTCGCGCAGAACCTTCGAGAACGTCCCGTCCAGTTTGAGCTTCCGTTCGAAAGGCATGCCGCGGGGTCGCACAGTATAGGAAGAAACTTTACATCCAAAACTTTCGAGTCTCGATGCCACTACCGCGGACAGCGGGGCGCCGATGCTTCTGAGTCCGATCACCGTCGCTGAAACGGGCTTCATCTCCTCGAAAAACCGTTCCGCAGCCTGAATGTAGGTCTCCGGATAG
>CAZGVZ010000540.1:0-3498 GCA_964529145.1 uncultured Fibrobacteraceae bacterium
TCCTGGCAGCCGGAACAAAAGGTAAAAGATATGCGCTCCCTCATTCGCGAATCATGTTGCATCAACCTCTCGGCGGTGCAGGCGGACAGACCGCCGATATCGCAATCCATGCCAAGGAAATCATCCGTACCAAGCAGACGCTTAACGAAATAATTCAGAATCACTCCGGACAGCCCATCGACGTTATCGCCAAGGACACCGATCGCAATTTTTACATGTCCGGCGAAGAGGCGAAAGCCTACGGAATCATAGACGACATTCTCACGGCAAGGAAATGACGATGTCGACGCGATCACGCTATTCAGGGATCAGGTGTTCGTTTTGCGGGAAAAGTCCTGACGAGGTGGGAAAACTCATCACCGGACCGTCGGTGCACATCTGCAACGAATGTGTTGATATGTGCAACGACATCCTTCGTGAGGACAAGAAGTCCTCGGGATCCGACACTTCGCTCGAATCACTCCCTACGCCCCGTGAAATGAAGGCGTTCCTGGACCAGTATATCATCGGGCAAGACTCGGTGAAACAGGGTGTGTGCGTCGCGGCCTACAACCATTTCAAGAGGATTCTTTCCCGATCGCGGGCAGACAACGACGATGTCGAAATCGATAAATCCAATATACTGATGCTCGGGCCTACCGGTACGGGCAAGACACTCATTGCCCAGACCCTCGCCCGTCTGCTCAAAGTGCCTTTCTCCATCGTGGACGCCACCATCTTCACCGAAGCGGGATACGTCGGTGAAGACGTGGAGAACATGCTGGTGCGGCTTCTGCAGGCGGCGAATTATGACGTGGCGGCTGCCGAAAGGGGTATCATCTATGTCGATGAATTCGACAAGATCTCGCGAAAATCCGCCAACCCTTCCATAACCAGGGACGTATCGGGCGAAGGGGTGCAACAGGCGATGCTCAAGATACTGGAAGGTACCGTGGCGAGCATTCCACCAAAAGGAGGTCGAAAGCATCCCGAACAGAATCTCATTCAGATCAATACAAGGGACATTCTCTTCATCTGCGGCGGAGCCTTCGAAAGTCTCGAAAAAATCATCGAAACACGCATCGGCGAGAGCAGAATGGGATTTAATGCGGAGATAAAGCGCAGGAACAACTATCGAATAGGGGAAATCCTGCGAAAAGTGGAGCCGGACGACCTCATCCGGTTCGGACTCATCCCGGAAATCGTCGGGCGGCTTCCGGTCGTTCTCGGACTCGACGAGCTTGATGAGGAGTCGCTCTTCACGATTCTCACCGAAACGAGAAACGCCCTCACCAAGCAATATGTCAAGCTCTTCGCGATCGAGGGAATCCGCCTGATTATCGCACGCGATGCACTCCGAGAGGTAGCCCGTATAGCTCACCGGAAAAAAACCGGTGCACGCGGCCTGCGGGCAGTGCTCGAATCGAAACTGGTCCCGATCATGTTCGAGACCCCCTCGCGTGATGATATCAAGGAGATCATGATCACTCGCGATGTCATTCTGGGAAAAACGGAACCTCTGTATACATTGAAAAAAGACAAAAAAATCGCCTGACGGGAAAACGTTCTTCGGTTCAACGGAACCGGACTATTTGTGAACTGCATATCCCTAACGGGTGTCGGCTGCCGCTCAATTTCATATTTTAAAGAGCGCCCGCGTCATGACAGGGTCACATCTCTACTGATCAGCCTTGCGCCAAAAAGCAGGATGAGTGCTCCCGCAATTATGCAGCAAACGGCATATGTCATCTGGAGCGCAATACCTTGAGCGATACCGTCCACCAGCACGAAACCGATGCAAAGACTGAGAATGCCGATAAAGAAGGAGGTGAACTGCATCGAAGTGCGGATGTCGCGGGAGAGTGCGGAGATGACCGTTCCCATGGCCCCGACAAAAACTGCCGAAGCCGGCGCTCCTGCGAGGAACGCGACCCACCACGCGGGAGACCCTCCGAATTTTCCTGCGAAAGGAGCGAGCGACTCTAGCCGTCCCAGCAGCAGGCTGCTCGTACCTACGAACAGCACATGAAAGACGAACGGTATCGCGACCGCACCCGCGAGTTTCCCGACCAGAAGCTGCCGCCGAGTGATGGAAGCCAGCATAAGAAAGGGCATGGTCCCGCATTCCCGATCGTGGAGCACCGAGGTACCCGACGTGATCGCGACGAACAAAGGGAAATTGGTAAAGCACAGTGACCCGAAAGTGGACGTCGCAAGCTGCATTACCACGTCAAATTCGACGCCAACAGCAGACAACTGCTGTTTAAAGGCCATAAAAGCTGAGGGGCGGCCCGACAACCTTTCAATAAAAAGGAAAAGAATGCCGAAGACGGAAATCCAGAATGCGTAATTCGCGGCGATGATGAAGATCATCCATGGTTGTCTGAGATGCTCCAGCACTTCGGTTTTCGCGATCCGGAGACAACCTTTCATTTTCTGCCGACCGTTTCCTGCCATGCCGTGAACAGAGGTCCCGCGGGAGGTACTCTGCGACTGCCGAATGTGAGCTCTCTTCTGACCCCGCCATTCACGATAAGAACACGGTTACACAATGCCTCGGCAGCCGAGAGGTCATGGGTCACCACCACGCATGCAAGGCCATCGTCTGCTCTCCGCCGAAGTTCCGTATACAACGCACCCGATGCCGAGGGATCGAGATTCGCCGTGGGCTCGTCAAAAAGGAGCAATTGCGGCGAAAGGAGCAATGCACGAACCAGAGAGAGCTTTTGCTGCATTCCGGTCGACATGTGACCGACCCGCACATCGAGTGAATCCGCCAGCTCGAGCGTCCGGGCCAACGGTTCCGCTTTGCTATCGACCTCTCCCGGCGAAAGCCCGAAAAGGGCGCCAAAATGACGAAGATTCTCTCTTCCCGTGAGCAAGGGATAGAGCCCCGGACGCGCCGTCACAAGACCTATGTGTCCTGCATCGGTAAGGGACAGTGAGTAGGCATCGATTCCGCACACCAATACCTTTCCCGAAGTAGGACGAAGTAGCCCCGACATAAGCAGGAGAAGCGTACTTTTACCGCCGCCGTTCGGACCGACGATACCTACCATCTCGCCACCGAACACCTCGATATCCATTTCCGAAAGTATGACACGGTTCCCGAAAGATCGCCCGGCATTCATCATCTTCACGATCGGAACGCGGTGATCGCCTCTCTTTTTTTTCACGACAGTCATGGACTAAATGGTGACCCCATACTACTCTTCGACGACTCTCGCCGATTCTGTTTGACAGACATTTCGTACGGATCGGTGATTCCGTAATTTTATTCTTTGAACTGGTTGAAAATAGGTGACATTATCGGTACAAAGCAAGATCATGTGATCCGAAACTCAGAAAACGAGCGAGGGACACCACGAAGCGGCCCGGTGCTCCCATGATTCATACACCAATCAACTACCACGGCTAAAAGGCCGTGGTCTGGCTTGAGCGGGCCAAGCGGTATAACGGAAACATGCGAAGCACTGGACTCCTTACGCTTCAAGAATGGCAATGACACCGCCCGCGAAA
>CAZGVZ010000541.1:0-326 GCA_964529145.1 uncultured Fibrobacteraceae bacterium
GTGCTTTGCACTGTTTCCGTTATACCGCTTGGCCCGCTCAAGCCAGACCACGGCTTTTAGCCGTGGTAGTTGATTGCCGGGACGTGTGAAATGGTTCATTACTCACTGTGTTGTAAAGCATCTGTAAAAAAACTTTTTCAGGGGTTCGACTCGTGGAGCCGCCGACTCTGCCGGCGAAATAAGACGGCACCCTGGAATGCAATGCATTCTTCCTGTTTACCGCTGTCTGCATGGGCAGTTGACTCCAGGACGCGGTGGAAGCCGGATACCGCACTCCTGCCGCATCGAACGGTGCAGCCGGATCACGAATGAGATACCGGTGATTC
>CAZGVZ010000541.1:336-3497 GCA_964529145.1 uncultured Fibrobacteraceae bacterium
TTCCAGCGGCATATTCGCCTGCAGCTTCTGTCTCACCGCAAAGGGAATCGCTCGACCCAGGTGAAACGGCAGACCTTTATCCTTTCGCGGATTCCTTCGTTCGCAATCCATAGATGCCTCTTTCCAGGACTCAATAATCGAATTGACGGATTTTTTTCCCGCAGCAGCGATTCTGACGTATAGCAGGAAACCGAAAATATCCGAAATCGTGGGAGGTGAATTATTATGGATATCGACCCAAAGTGGCCGGGAGAAGGTCTTTTTCAGTCGATACGAATCCTGTCGATCGGAGCGTTCATGCGGATATTCCATCTTCTCCCCGATCCGGTCATCCGATCGCTCATGCGCCGGCTGCTTGGCCGAAACAGGTATCCTATGGGCCAGTTGTTCCTCGAAAAAGCCGTAATTTCGTTTAAAAAAATGCTCAAGAACGCGCCTCCCAAAAACCGGTATAGAATTGTGGAAACCCTGGTGATCAATGAATGCATCAAAGGCCAGGCGACCAGAAAACGGATCTCAGGCGAGCTGGGGTTTGAAATTCCCGTGCTCATCGTCATCAGTCCGACCATGCGTTGTCCCCTGAAATGCTACGGATGCTATTCAGCACAGTATAGCCGAGACCGTGATCTTGAATATGATCTTTTCGACAGGCTGTTGTCCGAAGCGGAGTCGCTGGGAATTCATTTTTTCGTGGTTTCCGGGGGCGAACCGTTTGTCTACCCGGGAATCTTCGAGTTGTTCAAGCAGCACCGTCATTCATGGTTTCAGGTTTACACCTCTGGTTTTACCATGAAGGACGGCGATCATGTTTCCCGGATTGCGGAGCTGGGAAACGTCATTCCCTGCATCAGCGTGGAAGGCTTCGAAGCTGAAACCGACCTTCGCCGCGGTCCAGGGCATTTCCAACGTGTATTGCAGTGCTTCGAGCGGCTCAGGGCAGCAAGAATTCCATTCGGTTTTTCGGCAACCGCCACGCGTCTGAATAACGATCTGATCACAAGCGACCGTTTTGTGGATTTTTATCTGCGCCAGGGAGCGGTGCTCGGGTGGTATTTCCAGTACATGCCGATAGGCCGTGAACCCAGTTTCGACCTGGTTCCCACACCTCGTCAACGGCTCGAGCGGCTCAACCGCGTCCTCGAACTGCGTGAAACCCACGACATCCTTCTTGCGGATTTCTGGAACGACGGCCCTTTGACGGGAGGATGCCTGGCAGGGGGGCGCCGGTATCTCCATATCAATCATGCCGGTGATGTCGAGCCGTGCGTCTTCTGCCAGATTTCCACCGACAATCTGCGGGACAGATCGCTTCGCGAGATTCTCTCCGGGTCACCGCTCCTCAGGGCGATTCGTAAACGACAACCGTACACCGGCAATCTTCTGCTCCCGTGTATGATCATAGACAACCCCGGAGTGCTCAGGGAAGTGATCAACGAGGCACAGCCCCGGGAAACATGCGGCAGCGGCGCACGCCGGCTGGCAGATGAGTATTTCGCGAAACTGGAAGAGCTTGCGGAGGGTTACCGGCCGCTCGCCGACCGGGCCTGGAACGACCGTTATGCCCGTCAATACGAGGCGACCATGGACGAGGCGAGAGGACTGTCGAAACCATTTCAGGACTGAATTTACGATCTCCGCCTGGAGCGCTGGCGAGTTGCGCGGCGGGAGTATCTTCAGGGCACCTTTGAAAATCCGGTTTTGTAACGAGCCCGGGCGAAAAGGGCGCGGGCCGGCGCATGAAAAGTCATGTTGTTGAAAAATATGGCTGACGAACACAACGAAACCCGTGGCATTTGCGGCCGCATTAAAAAATAAATTTTCCTAGACGGCCCTTTATATCTTACCTTAAATCGGACGATTCATGGCCCGGGTGCATGAATCAGGTACAGAAAACGGAGGAAGAACCAATGGTTGGGAAAAAGCGTCTGGGGCCGAACGGCCCCGAAGTATCCTCGCTGGGACTGGGTTGTATGGGTATGTCGGAGTTCTACGGAACCGCTGATGAACGGGAATCCATGGAGACCATCCATATGGCGCTCGATCGCGGGGTGAATCTGCTCGATACCGCAGATGTCTATGGCCCTTTCACCAACGAGGAACTGGTCGGAAAGGCGATACGCGGCAAGAGACGGGAACTGTTTCTGTCGACGAAGTTCGGTATCGTGAGATCGCTTCACGATCCTCATGCCCGAGGCGTAAACGGCAGGCCCGAGTACGTACGGGAGTGCTGTGACGCGAGTCTGAGAAGACTTGGGGTGGACGAGATCGACCTCTATTACCAGCACCGGGTAGATCCCGACGTGCCGATAGAGGAGACGGTAGGGGCGATGGCCGGTCTGGTCGAGAAAGGCAAGGTACGCTACATCGGACTTTCGGAGGCAAAGGGCTCCACCATCAGCCGTGCGCACGCGGTACATCCGATCACCGCGCTCCAGAGCGAGTATTCGCTCTTTACCCGCGAACCGGAGGACGAGATACTTGGTCTCTGTAGCAGACTAGGCATCGGTTTCGTGGCGTACAGTCCGCTGGGCCGGGGATTTCTTACCGGCCGCATACGAACTCTCGACGAACTGTCTCCGGATGACTCCAGGCGATCTTCTCCCCGGTTTCAGGGAGATAATTTCAGAAAGAATCTCGCACTGGTCGACAGGATCAACGAAATGGCCCGCGGCAAAAGGTGCACTCCGGCACAGCTGGCGCTGGCATGGGTCGCCGGAAGGGGAGAGCATGTGGTGCCGCTTTTCGGAACGAAGCGTCGCGAATACCTCGATGAAAATCTCGGGGCGTTCGAGGTCGTTCTGACTGAGGATGATTTAAAGGAGATCGACCGTATTTCACCAAAAGGCGCGGCTGCAGGCGACCGGTTCATCGGCCAGGGAATGAAACTGGTCAACAGGTGAGCTTTCACAAGATTGCGGCGGGGAAGCGATCCAATGCCGCAGGAGTGCTCCCGCCCCTACCTTCGGGAGGTCTCTTTTCGTACCTGGCCGGAGTGCCACAGTCATGTGGTATTGTACTCCGAAAACCCTGGAAAAGCGCGATTGTCCGTTCTGTTTTTGACTTTATTTGTTCCATAGCAGGGAGCGTCTTGAACCTGTTAAAAAGGCGGCGAAACTATCAAATCTCATTTTGAAAATATTGTCACGTACGTTAAACACCGG
>CAZGVZ010000542.1:0-3493 GCA_964529145.1 uncultured Fibrobacteraceae bacterium
AGAGTGCTGTTGGCGCGCGAGATGAACTCCTCGACATTGAAATCGAGATCACCCGCCCCGGGCGTAAGCTTTGACGCATAATAGAAACGCAGGAATTCGGAGATCTGAGGGTGTTTTACTTTTTCAAGAAAATCGCGGGCCAGGATGAACGTCCCCCGTGATTTGGACATTTTTTCGCCGTTGATGGTCACGAATCCGTGAATGAAAATCCGCTTCGGCAGGCTGAATGAAGAACTCCTGAGCATTACCGGCCAGAAAAGCGTGTGGAAATAGACGATGTCTTTCCCTATGAAATGGACCACCTCCGTTTCCCCGGATTTCCAGTACTCCTCCACCTTTTTTCCGTGATCGGCACACCAGCGGTCCGTTGACGAGATGTAGCCTATGGGCGCGTCGAGCCATACGTAGAAATATTTGTCACTCGTGCCGGGGATGGGAAAACCGAAGTAGGGACCGTCCCGTGAAATGCACCATTCACGCAGTCCGTCGTTGATCCAGCTCATGACGAAATTCCGCATATCATCCTGCAGGAGCCCCTCGGTGGCGACATATCCCCGGAGGAACTCTTCACAGCGGGTAAGGTCCACGTAGAAATGGGTGGAACGGCGCATGACCGGAGGGCTTTTACAGATCATGCACCGCGGATCGATCACCTCTGTGGGGTCGTAGGTGGCTCCGCATACCTCGCAGACGTCGCCGTACTGTCCGGGCGCCTTGCAGCGGGGACACGTTCCGACGATGAACCGGTCGGGAAGAAATCTTCCGTCGCGCTCGCAGTAGAACTGATCGATCTCCTTCTCGACGATCAGTCCGTCGCGCCGCAGATTGGCGTAGATGAGTTCCGCGTAACGGCGGTTTTCCTGCGAATTGGTTGTATAGAAAATGTCGAACCCGATATCGAATCCCGCGTAATCGCGCCGGTGGCTTTCATGGGTGCGGGCCACCAGAGCCTCCGGCGTGATACCCTGCCGAATGGCCGAGAGTTCGATCGGCGTCCCGTGAGTGTCGTCGGCGCAGACATATAAGGCCTCATTGCCCCGCAGCCGCTGGAAGCGTACGTAAATATCGGTCTGAACCGCTTCCAGGACATGCCCCAGATGCAGGTCGAAATTGGCATACGGCAATGCCATGGTCACCAGCAGCTTCTTCTTACGCTTCATTCTCGACCGCTCCTTTGCGCAACTCTTCCGATGTCAGCCACTCCTGCCCGTTGTCGCCGAAATGGACCAGTCCTTTGTTGTGGAATATGTTGATGTAGTTGAGAACACCCTGCTTTCCATCGAGTCTGATCTGACTGCCCAGAGGCGGAAATTCCTTGTAGATGTCCATATACATATCGTCTTCGTACCGGAGGCAGCAGAGGAGTCGGCCGCAGTTGCCCGATATCTTCGAGGGATTGAGCGCGAGCTGCTGGTTTTTGGCCATTTGTGTGGTGATCTGCTCGAACTCGTTCAGAAACGCGCTGCAGCACTGTTTCCTGCCGCAAATGCCGCACCCGCTGATCCGTTTCGCCTCATCCCGGACTCCGATCTGCCGAAGCTCGATGCGCGTTCGGTAAATCGAGGCGAGTTCCTTCACTAGCTCCCTGAAGTCAACCCGCTGCGCGGCGGTGAAATAGAAGGTGATCTTGCTGCCGTCGAACTGAATTTCCACATCGACAAGCTTCATGTCCAGATTGTAATGTCTGATCTTGTCCTTGCACACCGCGAATGCGGCCCGTTCCTTCTCCTTGTTTTTTTCGAGCATCTCCAGATCGTGCGTGACCGCCTTCCTGATGATGCTGCGCGTCTCTCCCTTTCCCCGTTTGAGTTTGACCAAGGATCCAACGAGCGACGCCTTGCCCATGTCCTGACCGCGCTCGGCCTCCACGACGACATAATCGCCTTCCGCTATATCCAGATCGTTGCGGTCGCGGTAGATAGCCCTTCGCTCCCCCTTGAAAACGACCTCAACGACGTTGCTGTTCTTTCCCATCATGAATCTCCATCACGGACAGCGCGAAATCCGCCAGGGCCAGAGGGATGTTCGCCCTTGCCCTGATTCTTCTCACTGCCGTTTCACAAAATTTCGCCACCATTTCCAACGAGCTTACCGACGATACCCCGGTGAGTACGGCTGAAAGCGGATTGATCCTCATAATATAGTTTTCAGTACCCTGAATTTTTGCAAAAAAAGCATTTCTGATTCCGTACATCAGCTGGGTGAAAATGTTTTCCAGTCTGCCATGGTCCGCCAGAGCTCCGAGCCGGTCGATTTTTTCGAAAACTTCCGGCCACTCCCCGGCTGTAATGCACTCCCAGAACTCCCGGGCGAACAGGATATCCTCGGCATCGACCTGATCGAAAAGAGCGCGGGCGCGACCGAACGATCCGGCATGCGACACCTCGTCCAGGCGCGGATCGGCCGGATCGACCGATAGAAGAACGGAGAGCTCCGAGCGAATGATATCAGGAGGCAGAGCGGCAAACCGAAGGATCTGGCAGCGTGAAAGAATGGTAGGAAGCACGGATTGCGGCCGATCGGTGCACAGAAGAAGCAGAGTGCCGGCAGGAGGTTCCTCGAGCGTCTTGAGCATCGCGTTCGCCGACTCTTTCTGCATCAGATCTATACCATCGATGATCGCGACGTTCTTTCCTCTTTCCGTAGCTCCTCTCCTGATCGCATGGGTCATCTCCTTTACCCACTCGACCGGAATCGAAGGAATCGAGGCGTACTCCGGTTGCGCATAGGGATCCGCTATGCGTTCCTTCACCCTTCGGGCAAGTTCGCTCCACCCTTCCTCGGATATCCCGCCGTCGCTTCCCTTGTGCTCCCGCTGAAGCGGGACCGGCATCACCACGTGGAAATCGGGATGCATGAATCCGAGCACTTTCCTGCAGGAACTGCAGACATTACAGGGTCGAGCGGCTTTTTCGCCCGTACAGAGCACCGCCATCGAGAAATCCAGCGCCGCCGCGAACGTTCCTGTGCCGGTGTCCCCGCAGAACAGATAGGCATGTCCAAGCGTTTCACGTTCGAATGCCGAAGAGAGCGCTTCCTTAACCCGTTGCTGTCCGATAACCCTGTTCCATTGCAGCGATGCCATCAGTTCCTTCTCTCCAGCCATTCCATCGGATCGAGCGCTTCCGCCGATTTCCGTATTTCAAAATGCAGTTTCGCCCCGCCGAGCGACCCCGTTTCACCCACTTTTCCCACAGTGTCGTTCCGGACGATTGTCTGGTCGTTTTCGACATCTATGCTCTCGAGATGCGCATAGATGGAAAGATAGTTGCCCACGTGATCGACGATGACCATTCGTCCCAATCCCCTCATCCAGCCGGTGTGAATGACCGTGCCGGCAGCTACGCACCGGACAGTATCGCCCTTTCTGGCTTCGATGTCTATGCCGTTGTTCATGATGACCGTTTTGTATTCGGGATGCACGACCTTCCCGAACGCGGTGACCACCGGCCCCTTCACCGGCCATGGAAGCGTCCCCTTGCTTTTCTCGAAA
>CAZGVZ010000543.1:0-1700 GCA_964529145.1 uncultured Fibrobacteraceae bacterium
AAGGGAGACGCTGGGCCATATCAATATCCTATAAACCGCAGTAGACCGGGAAGAAGGATCGTCTATAAATGCTCAGGCCTATAAACCATTGTTCTCTATCTCCCCTTAATACGAGTGGCAATGGTTAGCTTTATTGCATGAACCTGTACGAAGTCTCCCCCTATGAACAGGTTAATAGCACGAGAATTCCGGCCGGCTACTGTGGTTTATAGGATATTTCTCTTTCGACGGCACCTTGCGCTCACGACCGATAAATCCCGCAAAAAAGATGTCGGCATTTGCGTTGGTAAAATAATCATCGATATGGAAGCATGGCCGAAGTTGACCTTCGAAGGAGATTTGAAATGAAATATCGTAAAGCACCGCTGATCGCGGTTCTGGCCGGATTTATCGCCATGTGCGACAAGACTCCCGTGGATACCGTTCCTTCCGTACCGGCTGTTTTTCTCGATTGTCCCGCGGAAACGTTATGGGAGAATGGGGATACCATGTCTTTTGTCGCATGTCTGACCGCGGCTTCCTTGACTGAACTGTCCGTTCCTTTCACGACCGGAGGCAGTGCCGTCGATTTCTCGGATTATACCTTCGGACACGATCATTTCCATTTTCCACCGGGCCAGACCTGCGCAGAAGTGCGCTTCGCGGCGCTTGACGATACACTGGTGGAGAATGACGAGACCGTCGTTATCACGCTGGGTTCCGCGGCCGGTTTTACGCTGGGGACGGATCATTCCTGTACGGTCCGCATCGTTTCAGATGATACACTCGAAGTGGGCATGTTGACGCAGGATAGAACGGTGACCAGGGAAATCGGAACGTTCGTCATCGAGGCGGCTCTGTCGCAGCCGGTTTCCTTTCAGGTAAGCGTTCCCTACACAGTGACCGGTACGGCCCTTTTTCCGGCGCAGCACGGCCTGGCCGGAGGTGTTTTCCTGTTTCCCCCCGGAGAGACGGTGAGCAGCAAATCGGTTGCGGTCATCAACGATTCGCTTGAACAGGGAGTCAGGGAGCTTGTGGTAGGCCTTGAGCAAGCGCCGGACATCCGGTTCAATGAAGAGATGCCGGGGTCCAACAGAATCGTCATCGCGTACGATTCGATAATCAGGTTTAAATTGATGGATAATACCATCGCGGGGTGGACGGAATCACATTACGGAAGCGACTTCAATGTGGCGGTCGGCGAAGATCTTTTCAACTATATAAACGGCGGAGCCGCACCCTATGTAGAAGCCGGCTACCTCATAGCCCTTCGACAGAAATTGCTGGGTTCGGAAGAAGAATACCTCGAGATGCTGATCGTGGAATTCAACTCAGCCGCTACGGTCGACAGCCTTTTCAACGAGTCCGTCACCAGGTACAGCCCGGATCTCGAAATCGAGGGGTATGCACCGGAGACGGTGATAGGACGAGCTGGCCCCTCCACGCTGACAGCATATATGCGTTACGGCAATTTCTATATCGAACTGGTCGTCAGCGGTATAGACGATTCGACAAGGCTCCTTTCGACGACTAAGGCATTGGCCGACATTCTTATCGGACGCATGTGACAAGCTACCGGTTTTTTTGTACTGAATCCACCGGGCAGGGAAATCATCGTTCGATAATCCGGTAAACCCTGAAAACCCGCGTTTCCGGCTTCCAGCCTAAAGCATAGGGGAGTCTGTCGTTCCCATAGAAACCCGCCCGTCCTCCGATGGTTC
>CAZGVZ010000543.1:1735-3480 GCA_964529145.1 uncultured Fibrobacteraceae bacterium
ATCCGCATCATCCCTGTAAAACCGGTTCTCGATTACCAGGTCACCAGTGTGTGGGGCAACTCCAGGGGAGGTCAGGCTTCTGGCACCCGACCGATGCATATAGAAGAGGTAGCCGAGCCTTCCCTTGTAGAACACCTCTGTATGAGGATTTGCCGCTCGTATGTCCCTGGCAACCTGTTTTTCTGCGCTGACGATCGAATAATCTCCCATCGACAACAGTATCGATACCATGAGAGATGTGGGTATCGACCATCTCCAGAACCTGTTTTGCCCGCGGCAGGAAAAACGCGACTCGACGATACATGCCGTCACGATGACGAACACGAATATGAACGCCAGAGTATATCGAACCGCGTAGAGCGTCAGAAAGACTCCTCCAACAAGCTGCAGGCATGTATGGGTAAAGAGCACCAGATATCTCTTGTTCATCATATTCCCGCTGGTATCGCCCGGGAAAGGTCTGGGGCAGTTTTCCGGAAACCGGCACAGGTGTATTATGAGCAGCCCTCCGGAAAAGGCGCATAACCAGTAAAACAGTGCGGCGGATACAGAATATCCGAGTACGGCAACCAGGAGAGCCGACCACCCCAACGCACCAGCGCCGAGGAGAATGCCAACTGTCCGGAACTGCCTGGAACTCCACCAGAGGAGAACAGGGAAAACCGGCAGGAGGTATCCCGCGCCTATGTACGCTACCATCCTTTCCAGCCGGTACCTGCAATCTCCGAAAGTATAGGACGCGTGACCGTTGTGCGAAAGCTGCCATCCATGAAAGATAACCAGATTGTGAAACATCCACAAAAGAGTGGGAAGGGCTGCGACGATAACGAATATGATAAACGTTTTTCGATCTTTTACATGATACCAGTACAGTACGCCGCAGATCAAAAGCGTACCGGCAGGATATTTGACCAGGCAGGCGCACCCGGCGAACAGCCCGGAGAGAAGTGCATCCGATCTCTTCTTTCCACGAAACATGAAATAGAAACTTCCGATGCAGAAAAATGCCAGCGGAACATCGAACATCACATTCTGCGCATTCACGAACAGAACGGGACTGACCGCGAAAAGCAGTGCCGCCTTACCTCGTGAGCGAACTCCCATGCAGCCGCACAAACCGTAAAAAAGAAGAACTGAACCCAGATAAAAGGGGAAAAAGGCCCAGTTGATTACCTGCTCTTTCACCCCGAAAATCTTTATGAAAAGAGCTGTATAATACGCGACCAGCGGAGGGTGGGGAGTTGCATGAAACGCGCTCGAAGAAGGAAGTTCGGTATGATTCCAGGGCGAAAGCAGGGAGCCGTATTCTCCTGCGGGCGGATCGATAGGATTTTCAAGCAGCTGCTGCCCGATATAAACAGTAACGGGACTGTCGATGTGAAATGGTTTTCCAGAGAAGGGTATGAAGAGCAGAATTGTGATAAATGCAAGCAGGATGACCGGTTTTACCCCCGCCCCGGCATGATTGCATCGGTCCATCACTTGAGCTCCTTCGGTTTTGAAACAGATATGAGGTCTTTCAGTGAGTTCCAAGCCGGCAAATGCAGCTGTCACCGCATTTCATTGTACCATGGCATGAACGAAATCTCAATTATCTGCCTCGTAAGAATCATTGTGGAATCCTTCTTCCGGATCTTCGGAGGGGGGGCAAGGCCGGGAGGCCGCGGGGCAGGATAGAATTGCCTTTTCACGGGCGGTGTCATTGCCATTCCTGAAGCGTAAGGAGTCCAGTGCTTCGCACTGTT
>CAZGVZ010000544.1:0-3479 GCA_964529145.1 uncultured Fibrobacteraceae bacterium
TGAGTGTCGCCTCCATCGACCACATTCGTCACGTTCGGATCGAACTCCCTCAATTCGATGGGACGGCTCAGGGCGTCATAGGCATAGCGCAACTCCCTGACGATCTCGTCACCGTCATTGTAGAACCTCATGACCTTGACGGTGCCGTCCGGATAATATGCGTACTCGAGCTTGCCGCGGTCGGGCGATGTTTTGGTATGGAGTTGTCCGAGCAGATTGTATTCGTATGCAGTACCGCCAATGGGACTGGCCGGCTCGACAGGAGGAGTTTCTTCGACGACATTGCCGAGAATGTCATGCACGTATCCTGCGGATATTTTCGCTCCGGGCTCCGTCACCGAGCTTATTGTTATGTCGGGCCCGGAAAAAGTACCGACCGTTTTTCCGAACAGATCGGTCAGACTCTCCGAGATCCTGCCTTCATTGTCCGCGACAACGCTGAGAAAATGGGTCGCTTCCGAGCTGCCGAACGGGTTGTTTCCCGATATGAACAGGGTATACATTTCATCGAGGAGATCGATTACGTCCGCAGAACCGTTTGTCACCTCGATTTCGACGATGAATCCGCCTCCGAAATCCGACGAATTGTCCGAAAATTCCACCTCGCCGAACCCTGTGACTTCATATGGGCTTGCCAATCCTGTCCTCTTCACTCCGAAAACCCAGGTTTTCACTTCTCCATGTGTCGCGGTTATTCCGGGTCCCCTCGCGGTCCGGACCTCCCCGCGGGGATCGTCCCAGTAAACCGATTCCGAAAAAGCGCGCGTATTGTCGGGAGCGTTTATGGAATAACTGGCTTCGAGCTTCGACCGTATGGACGCATCGGTGAGTTTACCGGGCAGAAATCGTCCGCCGTGAGAGCGGTCGAGGAATGGCTTGGTGACAAACTGAACCCTGCCTAAATTATCCAAAAAGGTGCAGGCGACCCGATCCCTTTTCACTGTGCCGTCCGGTGCAAGCTTCAGTTTGGTTTGAATGGCCGTTCCAAGTCCGTTGTAATAGTCGGTGGTGATCATGTCGTTGGTGCCGTCCACGTCATACGTTGTAATCGAAATGTAATTGGGACCGCCGGCGATCACACCGCCCAGTATCCCAGCCGCCAAAAAGCCAATCCGCACGATCTGGTTTCGCATACTTCAATCCGTAGTTAGACATCAAATATTCATGCATGTACCGTATCAGCATTCTTACGGAACACGCCACATCGATCTTAACGACTATGTAACTGAATGATATTCAAGAAAATAAAGAGGAATGTCTACAGAATTTCATTCGTGAAAAAGCCGATGAAACGATCTCTTTTTTTCTCAGTAATACTGTCTCATGCTGTTTTTTGTTTTACCAAAATATAATCCGGTGAAAAAAGATGTCAAGAAAGATTTCTGGTCATCACCCGGGCGCATGAACGGCGGCGACCTCCTATGGCCCAACCGGCCGGGTCCCCGATACGATTTTGATTTCGTATACCAGTTATGCACAATTCCATGAGAGGTATCCTCTTAAATGGCGTAATCTATACTTCCGCACCCCCGGTCACGGCAATTAGCTCAGGAAAATTATTTGTATCATTCTCATCCGACCCATATTGACTTACGTCACCCATCCTCCACGATTGGGTCCACAAGTCAATGCTTCAGGTCCTTTTTAAGTTATTGCAACTGTATGCTTAAAATGAGGTTATAATGGCAAGAATAACTCGTTGAAGACGGGTAAATACGCATAAGCAGGTGAAGGCACGCCAGGACAGCGTGAAACAATGTCGGTTTCAGGCGACTTTTTGCAGTCGGTCACTTTCGTATCGGCATCTCCTGCATGTTGCCGCCCGGGTCAACAGGATCACATTCCACTCGTTCTTATTCTCTCCAGAACAGTTTCGGGCGAAAGTTCTTTCTGTCCGTTCATGAGCTGCTTGAAAATCCATGCTACAGCAGCGATCATGAAACTTCCTATCAAGATACGCACTACATGGGACATGGTTCCTCCTTTGGAGGGATGGCTTGGATGGACGCGTGGACCGGCGCACTGATCGTGAATACACTTCAGTGTACCATGATATGCGAATCCCGGTCAAGCCGGGGTGCGTGTGCGGAACGCGCAACTCCGGTGTGCTTGCCTTTATACGCTCGGCAGGATAGAATTATCAATATCGGCCGACTGTGAGACGCTTTACGTGACGATATGGAGGACAGGGGTCTTCATGAAGCCTTTGAAAAAGAATTTCAAGGCGGGGATGCATCTTTTCAGGGAAAACGACCGGTCGCGTGAGTTGTATATCGTCGAAACCGGGCGGATCAAGATCTATCGAACGGTGTGCGGCAAAGAGATCGAACTCGCAGTGCTCGACAAGGGTTCGGTCGTCGGAGAAATGGCCTTGATCGACGGGAAACCCCGCAGCGCCTCGGCCAGGGCGCTTGATGAGTGTTCGGTGATCATGATCGACTCGGAGACATTCCACGCGCGGGCGCGGGGGGTTCCCGCCTGGTTCATTTCCATCATCGGTATGACCTGCCAGAAGATCAGGCAAGCCAACCGCCGTCTGCAGTCCACTTCGCGGGAACGCCAGGGCGTGCATATCGTCATCACCCTGTTCCTCTACTTTCAGAGATTCGGCGCACACGGCAATCCGATTCCCCTTACCGCTCTCCACGAAAACCTCACTGAACTGCTCGGAGTCACCGTTCGCCAGGTGTCGCGGGTAATCGATTTTCTCGGACGGAACGGATTCATCCGGATCGAACACGACCGGGTTCGGATCGCCGATACCGCACGACTCCGGGAATACTGCGAGTATCTCCGGCATCTGATCAGAAAACAGTTCGATTTCGCCGAAAAACCCTCCGCACGCATACAATCGCTCGCTTTGGTATTGATTCCCCAATATCCCGACTTTTTGCGATCCGAAGCAGGAACAACCGTCATCGAAGGCGACCGGTTCTATGGGCTGCTCGAGTCGAATGACCTTCAAGACCATCATCTCGATCTTCTGGATGCCCTGACCCATTCGGGATTGTGCACTGTTTCCCGCAAGACCCGCGCCCCCGCCTCACAGCCTCTGGGCGATCTTTCACTGAAGTTCCCCCATGCCGCCTGGAAACGGATCTATCTTTTTGGAAAGTATTCACCCCTTGACCCAGGTGTATGATCATGCATCTTCACTCTTTCCTGTTCTCCGCCCTGATATCGTTTACCTGCCCCGCGGCGACGAAGGTAGGGGGCATCATTTCCCGTGATACCCGATGGAACGCCGAAGACGGACCGTTCTACCTGACATCCGATCTGCTCGTTTCACGCAATGCCCGCCTTACCGTCACTCCTGGAACCCGTATCATCGCGGGACCAGGCGGCGGCATCGATACATTGGTCACCCAATACGACGACATCGATCAAAGGACCGTGGCGCTTAAAATCCAGGGAAATCTCGTATGCGTGGGCCGGAGAGAAAAACGGATCACGTTCATGCCCGATTCGGGATCTTCGGA